>JAWLFD010000018.1:0-18590 GCA_041685745.1 Wenzhouxiangella sp. | reverse complement strand
CGGGCCAGATCGGCGATGCGGAAGCGGAGCGCGCCGGTCTGGCGGGTGCCCAGCACCTCCCCCGGACCGCGCAGCTGCAGGTCTTTTTCGGCGATCACGAAGCCGTCGGTGGTCTCGCGCATCACCTCCAGTCGGGCGCGCGCGGTCTCGCCCAGCGGCGGCTTGTAGAGCAGCACGCAGGCGGCCTGGTCGCTGCCGCGCCCGACCCGACCTCTGAGCTGGTGAAGCTGGCTCAGGCCCAGGCGCTCGGCATTTTCGATGATCATCAGGCTGGCGTTGGGCACGTCGACCCCGACCTCGATGACGGTGGTGGCGACCAGCAGGTCGATGTCGCCGGCGCTGAAGGCGGTCATCACCGCCTGCTTTTCGACCGGCTTCATGCGCCCATGGATCAGCCCGACGCGAAATTCGGTGAGTTGTCGGGCCAGTTCCTGCGAACGGGTTTCGGCGGCCTCGGCCTCGAGCGCTTCCGACTCCTCGATCAGGGGACAGACCCAGTAGGCCTGACGACGCTCGCGCAGGGCGCGCACCAGTCGCTCGATGACCTCGCCGCGGCGCTGCTGGCTGGCCGCCACCGTGGTGACCGGCTTGCGCCCCGGCGGCAGTTCGTCGATCACCGAGATATCCAGACCAGCGTAGGCGGTCATGGCCAGGGTGCGCGGGATGGGGGTGGCGGTCATGACCAGCTGGTGCGGCTGCAGCCCTTCCTTGCGTCCCTTGTCGGCCAGGGCCAGGCGCTGGTGGACCCCGAAGCGGTGTTGCTCGTCGACGATCACCAGCGCCAGGTCGCGAAACGCCACCCCTTTCTGGAACAGGGCGTGGGTGCCGACGGCCACCGCGGCATCGCCGGCCAGGCGCTCCAGCGCCTCGGCCCGGGCCCGGCCCTGGACCTTGCCGGCCAGCCAGACCGGCTCGATGCCCAGCCGCGCCAGGTACTCGCTCAAGGTCCGGTAATGCTGCTCGGCGAGGATTTCGGTCGGCGCCACGATCGCGGCCTGGTGACCGGCCGCGGTGGCCGTGACCAGCGCGGCGGCAGCGACCACGGTCTTGCCCGAGCCGACATCACCCTGCAGCAGACGGCGCATGGGCCGTTTGCGCGCCAGATCGCGGCGGATATCGTCGATGACCCGAAGCTGGGCCCCGGTCGGCTCGAACGGCAGGGCCGCGAGCAGGTTGGAGACTTTTCCGTCGGGGTCGCTGAGTGCCGGCGCGCGCTGTCGGGCGCGCGCTCGATTGACCCGGGCCAGGGCCAGGTGATGGGCCAGCAATTCTTCCAGCGCCAGGCGCTGGACCGCCGGGTGATGCCCTTCGGTCAGCCCGGCCAGATCCGCGCCCGGCTCAGGGGCGTGGATCGTTTCCAGGGCCGTGCGCAGGGAAATATCGGGATGATCGTCGGGCAGCAGTTCAGTCAGGACCAGTTCTCCGGCGGCCAGGTGTTCGAGCGCCTGGGCAATCAGGCCGGCCAGCCGGGCCTGGCCGATGCCCTGGGTGGTCGGATAGACCGGCGTGAGCGCTTCGGGCAGTGGCGGCGACGATCCCTCGTTCAGGGCCTGGACCTGGGGGTGGGCCATTTCCAGGCCGCCCGGTCCGAGCCGGACCTCGCCGAAGCAGCGCAGCCGCTGGCCTTCGCTGAACAGCTTGAGCTGGGAGGGGTAGAACCGGAACAGTCGCAGGGTGATCTGGCCGCTGTCGTCGGCCAGGGTGGCGACCAGCATGCGGGTGCGCCCGTAGCGGATATCGCGCTGGACGATGCGGCCTTCCACCTGCACCCCGCTGCCGGGCCGGACGCGGTTGAGCGGGGTGAGTCGGGTCCGATCCTCGAAGCGCAGCGGCAGGTGAAACAGCAGGTCGCTTTCGCGCACCAGCCCCATCGCCGCCAGGCGCCCGGCCAGCTGCGGGCCGATGCCGGCCAGCTCACCCAGGGCGCGGTCGGCGCTCATCGTCTCCGGCAGACTCAGCCGGCCGCGGGCAGCACCATGACGGCGTCCATTTCCACCGGTACGCCCCTGGGCAGCGCGGCGACCTGCACCGCTGCGCGGGCCGGGTAAGGCGCGGAGAAATACTCGGCCATGATCGTATTGACGGTCTGAAAATGGCCCAGGTCGGTCAGGAAGATATTGAGCTTGACCAGGTCGTTCAGATCACCGCCGGCGGCTTCGGCCACCGCGGCGAGGTTGTCGAAGACCTGCCGGGTCAGGGCCTGAAAGTCACCGTCGAGAACCTCGCCGGTGGCCGGGACCAGCGGAATCTGCCCGGAAAGGTAGACCGTATCGCCAGCGCGCACCGCTTGCGAGTAGGGACCGATCGCGGCCGGCGCGCGATCGGTCTGAATGATCGATCGGCTCATCGGCGGATCATTCGCAATCGCCGATGCGGCGACCCGACATTTCGATGGTGCTCTTCATCGGGCCCATCGGTGTTTCCGCCTGGCTGATGATCAGTCCCTCGCTGCGATCGCCCATGAATTTCAGCTCCATGGTCATGTCCATGGTCATGCCGTCGGCCTGGCAGACCATCTCGTAACTGGCCCCGTCACGGCGCATGTCCTCGCGCGTGACGTCGCATTCTTCCACGTCCATGTCACCCATGAAAGTGTCGGCCTCGTTGACATCGTCTTCGGTCACGCAGTCGGTCGTGGTGTCGTTTTGCTCGGGAAACGGGAAGGCGGCTTCCACGTTCATGCGCGTTTCATACTCCCACAGGCCGGGCTGGATGTCGGGTGTCTGGGCCTGGGCAAGGGTCATCAGGCCCAGGGCCAGGCCTGCGGAAACAAGGCTTCGGGTCATTGCATTCAAGGTCGTGCTCCTTGGTATTGGGAAAAAGGTTCGGCGGCGCATGCGCGTCCACCCGGTTGTACGGCAAGCAACTGGAAATCCTGCCACGATTGCGTCCGGTTCGGCCGGGTCATTGTAGCCTGCCGCACCGATCAGCCCGAGGCCGTCGCCGTTGCGCCGAAATCCTCATGCAGCCAGTCCCGGAACTGATCCATGCCCGGCGCCTGGCCGGAGGAGTCGGGCACCAGTCCGTCGACGAATCCCCGCTTGCGGAAGGGCTCCAGGAGAGCGGGGTTGCCGGAGATGACGTGGACGGGCACGGCGGCGCCGGCCTCATGGCCGGTGATCAAGGTGGCTGGCTGGTGATCGCCGAGCACGATCATCAGGGTATCGTCGTCGACAAAGCGGGCGGCGAAGTCCAGCGTGACGTGGACCGAATAGTCGATGCTCAGGGCAAAATGCTCGCGTATTCGCTCGATGTCCTGCCACAGCACCTGCGGTGGTTCACCGGCATCGCGCCAGCGCTCGAAGACCGCGCCGTCGCCGATCTCGTTCCAGTCGGGCAGCACCTCGAGAATCGGTGTCCAGGGGGCATGGCTGCTGATCAGGGCAATCTGGGCAAACAGCGGTCGGGCAGCGCTTGGTCGCAGTACGCTCTGGAAATGATGAAGGGTGTACTGATCGGGCATGGTGACCCAGTTCAGCGCCGGACCGGTGTAGTCGAGGTCGCGGGCGGCAAAGATCCGGTCGAAGCCCAGTTGCCGACCCTCCGGCCAGGGCATGACGATGGCGGGCATCACCGCCAGCGTCTGGTGGCCGGTGGCGCGAAAATCGTCGATCAGGGTGTTGTGGTGCGACTCCAGCAGCAGCCGGTACCAGAGCTGGTTGTCGATCCAGCGGCCGCTGAGCGCCGTGGCGTGCGACAGCCACGACTGACCGCCGCGGATCGGGGCATCCAGCTGTCCACTGACCACCGAAAGCCCGGCTTGTTCGAGTTCTCCCTGCATGCGTTCCAGGGTGGGCGTGACGATCTTGCGGTAGCGGTCGAGGTCGAAAACGGTGGTCCCGTAGGATTCGATGAACACCATCAATACGTCATGCTCGGCCAGCGCGCGCAGCGCTTCGGCCGGTCGCGCCACAGGCGGAGCCGCGTCGACGAAGGCGATCCGGGCGCGATGGGTGCTGCGCACCTGTTCAAGCTGGAAAGCGAGCGTATCCCAGACCGGCGTGCGCGCCGATGGCACCGGTCGCAGCCCCTGGATTTCCATGATGCCCAGGCACAGGGCCGCAAAAACCATCAGCCCGGCGAGAATCCTGGCAGGGCGTCGGCGAGCCTGGTCGAGGGCCAGCACCCGACCGATCAATCCGGCCAGCAGGAACAGGAGCGCCAGGACGGCGACGAATACCAGCACCGCGGCGATCCGACCGAGGTTGCCGTCGAGCAGGTGAAAACTGGCGCTGAGCAGGTTGATGTCGAAATACAGGTTGAGCGGACGACTGAGAACCTGGTGAATGAGCCCGTCGCTCAGACCGAGAATCAGGGCCGCCATGACCACGGCGACCGCCAGCCAGCGCAACAGGCGGGTTCCGGGCCGATCGGGCAGCAGCGCAAAGCCGGCCACCAGCAGCCAGGCTTCCCATGCCAACCAGCGTCCCTGGTCGAAACCGAAGCGCAGCCACAGCGGCGAGACCAGCAGCAGGTTGAGCAGCAGCCCGGCTCCGAGCAGGAGCCAGAGCCGGTTGCGCGGGGCAGCGGTGAGCGAGGATTTCACGGCGGTGAACGACCATTGACTCGATGAAAACGGCTTATCGTGACACATTGACGTCCATGCGCCGGTGCGCCCGGACGATGGGGTGCGCACTCGCCGTGAGTCTGGTGATGTACGCCACCTCGGCCACAGCGGTGGAACTGGACGACGTGGCGGCCAGGGCGCAGGCCCTTGCCGCGCGGAACTGGCAGCCGCCGGCGCCCCCGGATCCGGAACTGGCGGGGCTGGACTACGACCGGTACCGGGCCATCCGCTTTGCCCCGGAGCGCGCCCTGTGGGCCCAGGAGACGGGGTTTCGCGTCCAGTTCTTTCATCCCGGTTTCCTGTTCAACGAGCCCGTGCGCATTCGTGAAATCCGCGACGGCGCGGTTCACGACCTGCCGTTTGCCCCGGAGCGTTTTCGCTTCGACCCGCCGCTGAAGGGCCCGCCGGTTGCCGCCGCGAACGGTTATGCCGGCTTTCGGGTTCACTATCCGATCAACCGTCCCGATGTTCATGACGAGTTTCTGGTCTTCCTCGGCGCCTCCTATTTCCGCCTGATTGGCTCAGGTCAGGTCTACGGCGTGTCCGCGCGCGGCCTGGCGCTCGACAGCGGCGGCAGCGGGCCGGAAGAGTTTCCGGTGTTTCGCGAGTTCTGGCTTGAGCGACCGCAGCCGGGGGCCACCCGGTTGCGCCTGCTGGCCCTGCTCGACAGCCCGTCGGTGACCGGCGCCTACGCCTTCGAAGTCGAGCCCGGAGACCCGACCAGCATGGTCGTCGATGCGCGGCTGTTTGCCCGTCGCGACCTGGTTCGGCCCGGCATCGCGCCGTTGACGAGTATGTTCAAGCATGGCGATACCGGGCCCATGCGGGTCGACGACTTTCGCCCGCGGGTGCACGATTCCGACGGCCTGCTGGTCCGCAGCAGCCGCGGGGAGGCGCAGTGGCGGCCCTTGTCGAACCGGGCCCGAGTGCGTCTGAGCGGCTTCGAAGACGACGCCGCCCCGGCCGGCTTCGGCCTGCTCCAGCGGCGGCGCGAGTTCGAGGACTTCCAGGACCTGGAGGCGCGCTACGACCTGCGGCCGGGCAAGTGGGTCGAGCCGCTGGACGGGGACTGGGGCGCGGGACGAGTGGAACTGGTCGAAATCCCGACCGCCGATGAGACCTTCGACAACATCGTGGCTTTCTGGGTGCCGGACAAGCCCATCCGGGCCGGCGAATCGCGTCGTTACCGTTATCGCCTGACCACCGTGGCCCGGACCGAGTCGAGCGGGCTGGCCCGGGTTCGCGCCACGCGCACGGGCCGGGCCGGCATCCCCGGGCAGCCGAGCTGGGACGATCGCGATCGGCGTCGCTTCATGATCGAGTTCGACGGGCGCGCGCTGGTCGAGGCCGAGGATATCGAGCTCGACGCCGAGACCCGCGGCGGCCGCTTGATCGACACGCGACTGGAGCGGTTGCCCGGAACTGGCGTCGTGCGCGCGGTCGTTGCGCTGGCGCCCGACGCCGATGGCGGACCGTCCGATCTGCGCGTGTTCCTGCACGTCGACGATCGCGCGGTGTCGGAAGTATGGAGTTACGTATGGTATCCGGATGAGATCGATCGAGAACTTTGACCTTCGCCGACGGCTGTTTCTGGCGCTGGTGCTGTGCACCGGCCTGCTGGGACTGGTCGGCCTGTTCCAGGCCCTGGCCGCGGCCGGCGTTGGGCTGCTGGCGCGCATTCCGCTGGCGCTGCTGTTCGCGCTGACCTTTACCTGGATCGCGGTCTCGTTCTGGCATGCGGTGATCGGCTTTACCCTGACCCTGCTTGGAAGAGACCCTTTCAGCCTGCGCGCCGGGCTGCGGACAAGCCCCTCGGACCATGTCCTGCAGAGGCACCGCACCGCGCTGGTGATGCCCATCTACAACGAAGACCCGGCCGCGGTCCGCTCCGGCATTGCGGCGATGGCGACCTCGCTGCTGGAGTCCGGGCGAGCTGCCGGTTTCGATTTTTTCGTGTTGAGCGATACCCGGGATGCCGACATTCTGGCCGCCGAGCAGGCCGCGCTGGCCGATCTGCAGCGCGAGTTCGGCGATCGTGTGCCCCTGCATTATCGTCACCGCAGTGACAATACCGGACGCAAGGCCGGCAACCTGGCCGATTTCTGCCGACGCTGGGGACGTTGTTACGAGTTCATGCTCGTGCTCGACGCCGACAGCCGGATGGACGCGGCCAGCATGCAGCGGCTGGTCGCGACGATGCAGCGCGATCCGCGGATCGGCCTGATCCAGACCGTGCCGATTCCGGCCGGACAACACAGCCTGTTTGCACGCCTGATGCAGTTTGCAGCCGCCGCGTATTCGCCCATGCTGGCTACCGGCCAGGCCTTCTGGCAGGGGCGAACGGCCAATTACTGGGGCCACAACGCGCTGATTCGAGTGCCGGCGTTCACGGCCAGCTGCGGCTTGCCCGAGCTGCCCGGAAAGCCGCCGCTGGGTGGCGAGATTCTGAGCCATGATTTCGTCGAGTCCGCCCTGCTGGTTCGCGCCGGCTGGTCGGTCGTGCTGGATACCGCACCGCTGGTCAGCCATGAGGAAGTGCCGGGCAACCTCATCGACTTCCTCGCGCGAGACCGGCGCTGGATGCAGGGCAACCTGCAGCATCTGCGGCTCCTGCGCTTGCCCGGCCTGCATCCGGCCAGCCGCTGGCACTTTATATTCGGGGCTTTCGCTTACCTGTCTTCGGTCGCCTGGCTGGGTTTGATCGTGCTCGGATTTTTCACCATGCTGAAGCATCCGGCGGGGCCGGTCCAGTTTGCAGCGGGGTCGCAGTCGTCGAGCCTGTTCCTGCTTCTGGCGACGCTCGGGCTGCTGTTCGGGCCACGCCTGCTGGGTCTGCTGCTGGCCTCGCTGCAGCGACCGGAAGCCTTTGGCGGTCGGCTTCGGTTGTTGTCCAGCGGCCTGCTCGAAGCGATCGTCGGCGTACTGCTGGCGCCGGTGATGATGCTGTTTCACGTGCGCTTCGCGCTGGAAATCGCTTTCGGTTCAAGCGTCGGGTGGTCGTCGCCGCCGCGCGGTGACCGGGGCGTTTGCGTCGGCGAAGCGCTGGCCCGAACCGGTATCGCAAGCTTGCTGGGACTGGCCTGGATGGTGCTTGCCGCGGTGCAGACGCCGCAGTATCTGTGGTGGATGAGCCCGGTCTGGCTGGGCTTGTTGCTGGCGCCGCTGGTGGCCTGGATGTCGAGCAGTCGCCGTCTCGGGCGGGGCTTGCAAGCGGCCGGTTTGTTGCTCACGCCCGCGGAAGTCCGACCGATCCAGGCGCTAAGGCGAGACCCGGTTGTCGCCACGCGCCCTGCCTTGGAGCAGAAACCGGCAGTGCCGCCGCCGGAGTGTCCCGCGCCGATGCCGATCCAGTGCCTGGGCCGGGCCGGTGCGGGCCAGCGCAAGACACGTTACGGGAGGATCGGTGTCTGAGCGACTGAAGAGTTTTCTCGGGCTGCTGCGCTCGATGCTGATCTACCGGCGACCGGGTCGGCAGCGGTCCCTGAGGAGCTTTTACCGGGCTTTCGTCCAGCCCGGGGATCAGGTCTTCGACGTGGGGGCGCATCTGGGCGACCGCACGACGGCGTTTGCCGCCCTGGGCGCGCGCGTGCTGGCGCTGGAGCCGCAGCCTCGCTTGTTTGCCTGGCTGCAGCGGCTGGCGGGGCGGCATCAGGGGGTGACCTGTCTGCAACTGGCCGTTGGGGCTGCGCCGGGGGTCCTGGAACTGGCCACCAGCCGAACCAATCCAACGGTTGCCAGCCTGTCGCCGGAATGGCGGGCGCGGGTGATGCAGGAGCAGCCCGGTTTCGCCGGCGTGAACTGGGATGTCCGGCTGCGCGTCGAGGTCACCACCCTGGATGATCTGATCGAGCGCTTCGGCGAGCCGGCCTTCTGCAAGATCGACGTCGAGGGGTTCGAGCCGGAGGTGCTGGCCGGGCTGTCGCGCCCCTTGCCCGCGTTGTCGCTGGAGTTCGTGGCCGGTGCGCTGGACCAGGCATTGGCCTGCGTGGAGAGACTGGAGCAGCTGGCGTCGTATCGCTACCAGGTCGTCGAGGGCGAGCGCCGGCAGTTTTCCCTGGTCGAATGGGTCGACGCCGACGGCATTCGAGCCTGGCTTGAAGCCGGCGCCGAGGGCCTCGCTTCCGGCGATCTCTACGCGCGCCGATGCGAGGGGGCGAAGCGGCCTGATGGCGGTGCCGCAATCGACGCAGATCGTTTAGTGTAGGACAACATCGCTTCAGGGCTGGCCCATCATGATCCATCACTGGCACCATCTGACCTCCCCGGAACTGGCCGAGCGTGCCGGACCCGATGCGCTGGCGGTGATGGTGCTGGGCGCGATCGAACAGCACGGGCCGCATCTGCCGCTGTCGACCGACCTGGACATCGCCACCGGTTTGCTGGTCCAGGCGCTGGCGCAACTCGATGACGACCCTGATGTTTTCGTGCTCCCCTCGCTGGCGCTGGGGGCCAGCGATGAGCACGTCGGGTTTGCCGGCACGCTGTCGCTGTCGGCCGGGCAGATGAGTCGCCAGCTCGAGCGCATCGGCGCGGCCGTGGCGGCCACGGGTATCCGGCGCCTGGTGCTGGTCAACGGGCACGGCGGCAACATCGGCTGGCTGGGGCCGGCGGCGCTGGAATTGCGGCGGCGATACGACATGCTGGTGGTCAAGGCCAGCTACATGGCCTTCCGTGCCCCGGACCATCTGCTGGCCGCCGAGGAACTTCGTCTGGGACTCCACGGCGGGCAGGCCGAAACCGCCATGATGATGCACCTGCATCCCGACCGGGTCCGGGACCGATACCTGCAGGATTTCTCGTCGTCGGCGTCGGCATCACCGCCCGATGCCGCGCTGGGCCCGGAGGGCGACGCCGCCTGGGCCTGGCTGGCCGAGGACCTCAACCGGCAGGGCGTGGTCGGCAATGCGGCCGCTGCCGATGCAGCGCTGGGTCGCGAGCTGGTCGATTTCTATGCCGCCAGGCTGGTGCAGGTGCTGCGCGAAGCGATTGCCACCCGCCTGGCGTGCTGGCAGGGCTGAGTGCCGACGGGATGCATTCGGCCCATTATCGATGAATGGCTGAGTCTATTTGGCCGAGTCCAGGACTTCTTCCAGCAGATGTCCGGAGCGGCTGGCCTTGGCCGTCAGGTAGCGGCGATTCTCGTCGGTGACCTGGCCGTAGAGCTTTTCGCGACCGGCGACTTCGATGCCGCCCTGGGATAGTGCCCGCAGCTTGGCCGGATTGTTGGTCAGCAGCCGAACCTTCTGGATGTCGAGCGCGGCGAGCATGTCGACGGCCACACAGTAGCGACGCTCGTCTTCGCCGAACCCCAGGATCTGGTCGGCATCGACGGTGTCGTGGCCCTGGTCCTGGAGCTTGTAGGCGCGCAGCTTGTTGGCCAGCCCGATGCCGCGGCCCTCCTGTGCCAGGTAGAGCAGCACGCCGCCGCCCATCTCCTCGATCGCTTGCACGCCCGATCGCAGCTGCTCGCCGCAGTCGCAGCGCAGGCTGCCGAACAGGTCGCCGGTCAGGCAGGCCGAGTGCATTCGTACCGGCACTGCGTCCGGCCACTGCGCCGGGTCGCCGATGACCACGGCGACGTGTTCGCGCAGCCCGTCGGGTTCGCGGAACAGCACAAAGCGTGATTCGGCCACGTCGCTCAGCGGCACGCGCGCCTCGCTGATTCGCTTGAGCAGTCCGGCAGCCAGCTCGAAGCAGTGTTCGGCGGCGCGGGCGGGCACCGCCAGCACCTCACCACGATCGATTTGGGTCTGCATGGCTCGGCGCTGGCGCTCGTTCAGGCGCACGGCCAACGCGGCCGGAATCAGCAGAGCCCGGCGCATCAGCGCGAGTGCGGCGCGTTCGGTCACGGTTGCCGGCTGGGGATCTTCGAACAATTCGCGGTCCAGTGCGGCGTCTGCGCAGGCGGCCCGCACCACGGTCCCGGCCGTCGCTGCGGATGCGGTCGCGCGCAGCGGCAGGCTGGCGGCGTCGGCACGGATGCTGAAGCCGAGGCGTCGCAAGCGGTGACGAGTGACCACAAGCCGGGCCGACGCGTGACCGGAAAAGCCCGCCAGTTCATCCTCCGGCAGTCCCTCCACCGGCTGGACCAGCACGCTGGGCGCGCGAACGCTCTCGCTTCCGGTATCGTCGTCGATGACCACGGCCACGCCGCGGCGAAGATCGAAGATGGCCCGTTCGGTCTGGTGCATGTGGATCGGATCGTTCGTTGTGTGCATCTTTACGGTAGTGTGACAGCCGAGGTCGAATTGTGAATTCATGATGGCACATTCATCCGCCTGGAAGCTGCTGCTGGCCTTGCGCGAACTGAACTGGCCCCCATCAAAGGTCTGCCGGGCCGAGGTCTGCGGGACCGAGGTCGACATCGCCGAAGGGGGGGAGTGGCGCTGCGCCAGCCCCTTGCCCGCAGCCGAGGCCGCGCTGCTTGACATGTTGCTGCCGCTGGTGACCGGGCCGCGCGAACTGGTGATCGGGCAGCTCGGGCAGAGCCTGGACGGGCGGATCGCCACCGACAGCGGGGATTCCTGGTACATCAACGGTGAGCTTGCGCGCACCCACCTCCACCGCCTGCGTGCCCTGGTCGATGCGGTGCTGGTCGGGGCGGGCACGGCGTGCGAGGATCAACCGGCGCTGACCGTGCGCCACGTCGAAGGACCCGATCCGGTGCCGGTGATTCTCGACCCGCGCGGGCGGGTCGCCCCGGCCGGGCCGCTTTTCGATCGCGGCCCCGGCCAGCCCCCGGTTCTGCACCTGGTCGGGCCGGAGGTCGATCTGCCGGCCGCACCGGTCGGCGTCGAGCGGGTGGTTGTGCCCGCCGACGAGCACGGCCGGGTCGCGCCGCAGGCGGTGATCAGGACCCTGGCCGAGCGCGGCTTGCGCCGGGTGCTGGTCGAGGGCGGCGGGGTGACGGTGTCGCGTTTTGTCGACGCCGACTGCCTGCATCATCTGCATCTTTTGATTGCGCCGCTGATCATCGGCTCGGGACGCCCCGGGCTGGTGCTGCCGAAGATCGAGCGCCTGAGCGCGGCGCGCCGCCCGCCCATGCGCAGTTTTCCGCTCGGCGATGAGCTACTGGTCGATGTGCGCCTGGGCTGAAGTCGGGATCAGCAGGACCAGAGCGCCGGGCAGGCTGGCCACCAGGACCAGCAGGCCGTAGGCGATCGAGACGGCCACGCCCTGCTCGGGCGGCAGGCCGCTGATCAGCCAGACGGCACCGGCCGCCCCCTCGCGCAGCCCCCAGCCGGCCACGGACACCGGGATCAGCATCGCCAGCAGCGCCGGCAGGGCCATCATCATCAGCGAGAGCAGCGGCAACTCCACGCCAATGCCGCGCGCCCCGGCGGCAAACACCAGCAGGTAGCTCAGGACGATCACCATCGAACTGGCCAGCTGCACCGACCAGGCCCGGCGGGCCAGCAGCGCCTGGCGAACATCCGGGCCGATGTGCGCCAGCCAGCCGGCCTGATCCCGAAGCCGCCAAGCCAGCAGGCCGCCGAACAAGCCAACAAGCCCCAGGCCCAGGCCGGCGGCCAGCAGCGCCGGCGCGAAGCCTTCGCGCCAGGGCGGGTAAAGCGTGACCACCAGCGCGGCCAGGGCCACGACCACCAGCTGGCCGGAAGCGCGTTCCAGGATCACCGCCCGCCAGGCTACGCCGGCCCGCCCAGAGCGTCGGGCATGGCGCTGCGCGCGCCAGGCGTCGCCGGCCACGCCGCCGGGGACGACCTGGTTGACGAAACCGGCCAGGTAGTAATCGGCCAGCGCGCGGCCCGGTGCCAGATGGAGTCCCAGCCGATCGGCGGTGAAGCGCCAGCGCCACGCCGACAGAGCCGTCTGGGCAAGGCTGACGAGCAGGGCGAAGATCAGCCAGCCGGGCTCCAGCGCTCCGATCTCGGCGGCAATCCGGGCCGGGTTCAGCCACAGCATCAGTCCGGCCAGCACGGCCAGGCTGATCAGCCAGCGGACCGCGGGGCGCGGTTTCACGACAGCGGCAGGGCCAGCACGTCGACGTGGCCGACCCGCAGACCGAGCGCGCCGGCAAGCAGCTCACCGCGCCGGCGATCGTGCCAGCGGTCGATCCTGGCGGCGGCGTCCGGTGCCTGTTCGAAGGCCGCATCGCGCCAGCCCTGCAGCAGCGGCGGGCCCAGCCGCAGGGCCAGCGCATGGCCGGCTGGAAGCAGCCAGTCGCTGGGTCGGGTATCGACGGCGAAGCCATGCGCGGCAAAGACCCGGGGCAGGACCTGCGCCGCTGCCGGACCGAGCGCGGCGCCCAGGCCCTTGTCGCGGCCTTGATGCAGGTTGAACTGCTCGCGGACGAATCGATCCTCTGCATCGCTGAGACGGCCCTGATCGGCGTCCAGAAAGCACCAGTCGCCGGTCACGCTCAAGGCCAGCAGCGCGGCGGACTGGTGCCTTCGACAGGCGCGTGCCAGACGCTTGAGCCAGTCCTCGGATACCAGGTCGAACAGGGCCGAAGCCGTGACCAGGTCCTGCTCGGCGAGAAATTCCAGGTCGCTGTCAGCGAGGTCGGTCTGGCGGGTCTCGATCTCCAGCCCGGCCGCCGGGGGACGCTCTGCGCTGCGCTCTCGAACCCACTCGAGCAGGGCGGGGTCGTGGTCGACCAGCAGCCAGCGCTGCGGGGCCGGCAGGCGGGGCGCGAGCCAGCGCAGGTTGCTGCCGTGGCCGCAGCCCAGGTCGACGATACGCAGGGACCGGCGTTGTTGCAGGTGGTGCTGCAGGCGCTCGAGCAGTTGCGGGCTGCGCGCGGCGTGGTCGGCCGGCTCGCGCAGGCTCAGCCAGTCGGCGGCGAAGGTCTCGTTTCGGCTCATGCCGAGCGCAGCGCCTCGGCAAAGCGGCGGGCGCTGTCGGCCCAGTCCGGCAGATGCTCGCGACGCTCAATCGCCGCTTGCGTGCATCGGCGCCGCAAGTGTTCTTCGGTCAGCCAGCGTTCCAGCGCCCGCGCCAGCGCGTCGCGGTCGCCGGGCGGGCTGCGCAGACCCGAGTCCTCGGGCACGGTATCGACCAGCGCGCCGCCGGTGGTCGCGATGATCGGCAGACCGCGGGCCAGGGCCTCGGTGACGACCATGCCGTAGCCCTCGTAATGCGAAGGCAGGACGCAGACCGAAGCCCAGCGGTAGTCCGCCTCCAGTTGCGCTGCGTCGCGCTCGCCGGTGACCTCGACCCGACGGTCCAGCTCCAGCTGCTCGATCTGACGGCGCACGGCAGCGGCAAAAGCCGGCGCGCGCCCATCCGTTCCGCTCAGACGGCAGCGCCAGGGCAGGTGCCGCAAGTCGGCCAGGGCAGATATCAGCAGGTCCTGGCCCTTGCGCGGGGTCAGGCTGGCCACGCACAGCAGTGTTTCCGTCTCCGGCCCGAAACCGGCCTGTGCGCGGGCCAGGGCCGCCGGTGCCGGTTCGGCGCGGTCGACGCCGGGTTCGATCACCAGCGCGTGTTGTTGCGTCAGTTCCAGCGCCTGCAGCCGCCGCGCGGTGAAGGCGCTGGTGACGACCAGCGTGGCGCAGTGGGCCAGGGCCTGGCGCTCGGAGGCCAGCAGCCGGGTGCGCTGGGCGTCGTCCAGGCCGGTTTCGTCGGCCAGCGGATGGTGGACCAGCCCGACCAGCTTCAGCCGACCGGCCTGTTCGGCGATCGGCTCGGGGACGGCGCCCAGGGCGAGCCCGTCGATCACCGCCAGCGAGTGATCGGGGAGCGCGGCCAGGGTATTGGCCATGCTGGCCCGGGCGGTCGCATCGGCCAGCGGAAAACGGCCGTCCAGCCCGGTCACCGTGACCGTCCATCCGAGGGCACGCAGTCCGCGGACGATACGGGCATCGAACAGGTAGCCGCCGGTGCGCTGCCCGGGGTCGCCGGGAACGATGAAGCACACCGTTTCGCTCAAAGCGCGCCCTCGTAGCTGGCCCAGGCCAGGTGCGATTCCTTGAGGCTGACCTTGAGACCGCTCAGTCCGTCGGCCGCCGGCCCCAACCGACCGGCCTTGACCGCCTCGGCCAGGCGGTCGAAGATCACCCGGGCCATGAACTCGGTGGTGGTGTTGCGGCCGCGAAAGGCTTCGATCTCGTCGAGATTGCGAAAGTTGTAGTCGGCCAGGATTTCGCCCAGCACCTTTCCGGCCAGGCCGATGTCGACGATCAGGTCATCGTCGTCGAGTTCGGAGCGCCGGAAGCTGGCGTCGACCACGTAAGTCGCCCCGTGCATTTTTTGCGCGGGACCGAAGATCTCGCCGCGGAAGCTGTGGGCGATCATGAAATGGTCGCGAACGGTCAGTTCGTACATTGGCCTTTCTCCGATTTCGGGGTTTTAGGGATAGACGATGCGATGGCACAGGACCTCGCCGCGGCCTTCGGCCAGGCGCGGCATCAGCTGGGGCAGCTCGTCGAAGCGGCTCTGGCCGCTGATCAGGGCGTCCAGGCGCGGGTCGGCAAGCAGGCGCAGGGCCAGCGCCAGGCGGCGGCGGTGGTCCCAGCGCGGGCGGCGCGCCGGCGGCAGCTGGCCGACCTGGCTGGAACGCAGGGTCAGCCGGCGGGCGTGGAAGTCCTCGCCGAACGGTGCGCGGGGTTGCGAGGTGCCGTACCAGCTGGCCTCGACCACGCAGGCTTCGTCGCCGGCGCAGCCCAGCGCCGTCGCCAGCCCGGCCTCGCTGGCGCTGGTGTGAATGACCACGTCCTGGTCTCCGGGCGCCTGAGCGGGATGGACAAAGCGCGCGCCGAGCATCTCGGCCAAGGGGGCCCGCTCGGCCTGGAGGTCGACCAGGGTAACCGTGCTACCGGGCATTCGGGCTGCCAGCCAGGTGACCAGGCAGCCGACCACGCCGCCGCCGATCACGCAGACCCGGTCGCCCGGTCCGACGCCGGCGTCCCAGATCACGTTGAGCGCCGTTTCGGCGTTGGCCGCCAGGACCGCCCGTTCCGGCGGGACATCCTCGGGCAGCGGCAGGACGGCGCCGGCCGGGACCACGTAGCGGTCCTGGTGAGGAAACAGGCAGAACACCGACCGATCCTGCAACTCCTCCGGTCCCCGTTCGATCCGGCCGACGTTGGCATAGCCGTATTTCACCGGTCCGGGGAAGTCGCCTTCCTGGAACGGGGCGCGCATGGCCGTAAACTGACTCCGGGGCACCCGGCCCTGGAAAACCAGCGCCTCGGTCCCGCGGCTGATGCCGCTGAAGAGGGTGCGCACCCGCACCTCATCGGTGCCCGCCTCGCAGAGTTCCTGTTCGAGGATTTCGCCCTGGCCGGGCTCGCGGACCCAGAAGGCCCTCGCGGTGAGCGTCATGAACTTAAGGCTCCCAGAGTTGTTCGCATCATGGTCGAGGATACGCGGTGAGGCGGACGTTGACGGAAATTTACGCGCCAGATGGCATTGTGAAGATAATGTCTACGATGACGCATACAAGCTGCGAGTCCGAGAACCGGCCATCCCGCGTGGGCCGCGGCGCCTGGCTGCTGCCGATCACTTTGCCCGCCCTGGGGCTGGCCGCGCTGGCGCTGGTCGGCGCGGATTGGCAAACCCTGCTGACGGCGGTCGGGCTGGCCGCATTGCTTGCGGCCGTGATCCGTCATCTGGCCAGCCGCGGCGACGCACGACTGGGCCGCGCCAGCCAGGTGACGCTGGCCCGTGCCGGACTGGTGGCCGTGCTGGCCGCGGCCCTGGTCGAACCCGCGCTGTACCGAGAGCAGGGCTGGACCATCGCCGGACTGGCCCTGCTGGCCCTGGCGCTGGACGGCGTGGACGGCTGGCTGGCGCGGCGCTTCGATGAGTGCAGCGAGTTCGGTGCTCGCTTCGACATGGAAGTTGATGCCGGCCTGATCTTGGTGCTTTGCCTTGGCGCGATGGCGGCCGGGCTGGCGGGCGCGTGGGTGCTTCTGATTGGCCTGATGCGCTACGGCTTCGTGCTGGCGGCCACCGTCTGGCCGTGGCTGCGCGCCCCGCTGCCGGCGAGTTTCCGGCGCAAGCTGGTGTGCGTTTGGCAGGTCAGCGCACTGGTGCTGGTCCTGACGCCGCTGGTTGGTGCGCCGATGGCCGGCCTTGTGCTGCTCTCGGCGCTGGTCGGGCTGGTGCTGTCCTTTGGCCTCGATGTCGCCTGGCTGAAGCGCCACCAGGCCTCCCTTTCCGCCACTTGAAGGATGAATCATGAAAGCTTTCCGGATCGCTGCCCTTGCCTTGCTGTTTTTCTTCAATCCGGCCCACGCCGAGCCGCGCGAGTTCGTCATCGACGATGAACATTTTTCGATCGGTTTCCTGATCAACCACGTCGGCTACGCCGATCAGCTGGGCCAGTTCCTGGAAGCCAGCGGACGCTTCGTCTGGGACGAGGAGGCCAACGAACTGCACAGCGGTGAGGTGGTGGTCGAGGCCGCCAGCGTCTTCACCAACCACCGCGAGCGCGATCAACACCTGCGCAGCGATGATTTCCTGCACGCCGGCCGCCACGGCCAGATCCGTTTCGAAGCGACCCGCTGGGAACCGGAAGCGGACAATCGCGGGACCCTGCACGGCGAGCTGACCCTGCTCGGACAGACCCATCCGGTGGCGCTGGAGGTGACCATCAATCAGCGCGCGGTCTACCCCTTCGGCCACGAACGCTACACCGTGGGCATGTCGGCCCGGACGACGATCCGTCGCAGCCAGTGGGGCATGACCTACGCGCTCGAAGACGGTCTGGTCGGCGACCAGGTGCGGATGATGCTTGAATTCGAGGCCATTGCCGAGTAGCCGCATGGCTCGTCAGGAGCCGCGCGCCTTGGTCCGGTCGCTGGGCGCGGCGCTGAGCGGGTCTTGCGGCCAGGGATGCTTGGGATAGCGCCCGCGCAGGTCCTTGCGCACGTCCGGATAGCCCTGGCGCCAGAAGCTGGCCAGGTCGCGCGTGATCGCCAGCGCGCGTCCGGCCGGCGAGAGCAGGTGCAGCGTCACCGGTACGCGTCCGCCCGCGATGGTCGGGGTCCCGGTCCATCCGAAAACGCTCTGCAGCTTGGTCGCCAGCACCGGCCCCCCGTCGGCCCGGTAGTCCAGCGCCACGCGTCGTCCGGTCGGGATATCGATCGTCGCCGGGGCCAGTTGCTGCAGCGCTTGTTGCTGGCCGGGGTCGAGCAGGTGGTTCAGGGCCGGCTGCAGGTCAAGGCGCTCGACGTCGCGCCAGCGCCGCGCGCCGGCCAGGAAGGGCGCCAGCCAGATCTCCAGGCGCTCAAGCAGGGTCTCGTCATCCACGGCCGGCCAGCGTTCCGGGTCAAGTGACCTGAGCAGCGCGACCCGGGCCTGCCACTGGCGGTTGCCGGTACTCCAGGGCAGGCTGTCCAGGCCGCGCCGGCGCACCGCTGCCAGCAGCCCGGCCTCGATGGTGGCCGGCTCCGGCTGCGCCAGTTCCTCTTCTTCCAGCACCAGCGCGCCCAGGCAGCGTCGCCGGCGGGCAATCACGGTGCCGCGGCGATCGTCCCACTCGGCCACCGTGGTCTGCTCGATCCGCTCGCCCAGCGCGGACTCCAGCGCCGCCGGACTCAAGCGCGCGGCCAGGTAGATGCGCGCTTCGCGGGCCTGGCCGTCCAGCTCGGCGGCAACCAGCCAGGGCTCCCCGGCCAGTGGATCGGCTTCGGGCAGGAAGGCGCCGCGCCCGTTGCTCAGCAGGAATCGGCCGCGCCCGCCGCGGGCCTGGGCGATGCGGTCGGGAAAAGCCAGCGCCAGCAAGGTGCCGAGCGCTTCAGCGCCGTCGTGGTCGTGCCGATGGGCGCCGGCCGCCAGCCGGTCGGCGAGCCGGCGCGCGGCGCTCAGGCTGCCCCGGCTCTTGGTCTTCGACGCGTCGCGCAAGGCCTGCAGGCGCAGGCCAAGGTCGGCGCCCGTCCCCGGCGGCAGCGGATCGCGATCACTCAGCAGCGCGGCCAGCTCGGCCGCCGGCCGCGGCCAGCCGCGCGCGCGCCCGGCCAGCAGCAGGTGGGCCAGGCGGGGGTGCAGTCCGGGCCCGAGCAGGGCGCGGCCATGGGCCGTGATACGGCCGTTGTCATCCAGCGCATCCAGCCGC
>JAWLFD010000017.1:0-18592 GCA_041685745.1 Wenzhouxiangella sp. | reverse complement strand
TTGCTCAGGCGCATTCAGGCTTGATCATCGGTTCTGGGCCGGCGCGCAACCACAATCACCACGGCCAACAAGATCGACAACAGCCAGATCGACCAGGTCTCGGTCTGACCGAAACGCGGCTGATAGGCACGCTCCATGGAAACCGGGCCGTCGGCCATGCGCAGCGCTGCCTCGTAGAGCGGGGCAGCTGCATCGCCTACACCGCTTTCGGCCACGCCACGGATTTCCAGCCAGCAGGCCGTCCGGTCTCCAACCTCGTCAGCCAGTTCCGTGATGTCGGCCGGCACGACCCGATAATCGACACCGTTGACGTTGAATTCCTGCAGGCTGTCGTCCAGATCGCTGCAGGATTCAGCGCCATCGATCAAGAGCGTGTAGCGCCCGACAAGATCACCCGGAATCAGCAGGCCGGCCGCGATCGAAAACAACAGGTAGAAGATCAGGACATAGAAAGTCAGTTTCATGGCCATCAGCAGATGGTGACTGACACGCTGGGTCGTGGCCGGTGGGTCAGAGGGATTGCGCATGTTTCAGGATGCCTTGAAAGCTGATCTCATGTTAGCCCAGCGGCGAGTGGACTGTCTGGAAGCGGGGCCTTCCAGACCGGTAAACCCTCAACAGTCGGTGCAGGTCTCGACCGGCAGTCCCGAACGAATCCAGCCCGGCCCGGCGCGGCTGCCGAGCATGCCTTCTGGAATGTGATAGATCCGGGTGAAGCCCCACTGCTGCAGCGCCGGCACCACCTGGCTGGTGCGATTGCCGGTGCGACAGACCAGGGCGATGGCGGCATCGGTGTCGCCCTCGACCGCCGCCAGCAGGTCACGCAGGAAGCCTTGCCCACCCTCGGGATGGGTCATGCTGATGCCGACCGCACCCTCGGCGACCCCCGTTTCACGCCATTCCTCAGGCTGGCGAATGTCGATCAACACCAGCTCTCCGCGTTCCTGCAGGGCGCGGGCATCGCTGGCCGTCAGGCTCGGCAGGGTGTTCTGGGCGGCCAGCGGAAACGCCCACAGCAGGGCAAGCACGGCACTGAATCGAAACACGGGCGCTCCTCTCTTCGGTGTCAAACCGGGCTGAATATTAGCAAACAACGATGAGGGCTTTCTTGATGCGCAGCAACATTCGACTTGACAAGGGCGAACAAATCCGGCAACACTCCGCAGCCATGAACCTCGACTTCCGCCACAACTGCATGTGCACCATGTGTATGCCGAGCCCCAAAGCTGCGGCGTCGCCCTGGTGTATGGAGTCGTTCATGATCTGAATCGAATCCTGAAACAAGACCACCGAATTCGACGAACCCGCAGCGGCCTGACCGATGCGGGTTTTTTCGTGCCCAATCCCCGCATCACGGAGCCTGGCCGCCGACATTGACAGACTTGAGCCCAACCAAAAGGAACGCATGATGACCGACACCAACAAGCCGCCTCTTCATTTCGAGACCCTGCAGGTCCACGCCGGCCAGGAGCCCGCACCCGGCACCAACGCGCGCGCAGTGCCGATCTACCAGACCACCTCTTACACCTTCGACGACGCCGACCACGGCGCGCGCCTGTTCGGGCTGCAGGAGTTCGGCAACATCTACTCCCGGATCATGAACCCGACCGTGGACGTGTTCGAAAAGCGCGTCGCCGCACTCGAAGGCGGCGTGGCCGCGGTCGGCACGGGCTCCGGACAGTCGGCCCAGCTGATCACCATCACCACCATCGCCCAGGCCGGCGACAACCTGATCGCCAGCGCCTCGCTCTACGGCGGCACCTACAACCAGTTCAAGGTTTCGCTGCCGCGCATGGGCATCGACGTGCGCCTGGTCCGGGGCGACGACCTGAGCGCGTTCGAAGAAAAGATCGACGACAACACCCGCGGCATCTACGTCGAGTCCATCGGCAACCCCGGTTCGCACATCCCGGACTTCGAAGGCCTGTCGAAGCTTGCCAAAAAGCACGGGCTGCCGCTGATCGTCGACAACACCTTCGGTGCGGCCGGTTACCTGGTCCGACCCATCGACCATGGCGCCGATATCGTCGTCGAGTCGGCCACCAAGTGGATCGGCGGACACGGCACCTCGGTCGGCGGGGTGATCGTCGATGCCGGCACCTTCGACTGGGGCAACGGCCGCTTTCCGCTGTTCACCGACCCCGCGCCCGGTTACCACGGGCTGAACTTCTGGGAAGTCTTCGGCGCCGGCAGCCAGTTCGGCAACATCGCGTTTGCCATCCGGGCGCGGGTCGAGGGGCTGCGTGACCTGGGTCCGGCGATGAGCCCGTTCAACGCCTTCTTGTTTCTGCAGGGCCTGGAGACACTGTCGCTCCGGGTTCAGCGCCACGTCGACAACGCCCTGGCGCTGGCGCGCTGGCTGGACGATCAGCCGGCCGTGGCCTGGGTCGAGTACCCCGGCCTGGAGCACCATCGCTGGCATGAGCGGGCGAAAAAGTACCTGCAGCACGGCTTCGGCCCGGTGCTGACCTTCGGCATCCGCGGCGGCGAGAGCGCCGGCAAGACCTTCATCAACTCGGTCGAACTGGCCAGCCACCTGGCCAACGTGGGTGATGCCAAGACCCTGGTGATCCACCCGGCCAGCACCACCCACCAGCAGCTCAGCGAGACCGAGCGTGCGGATGCCGGCATCAAGCCGGAGCAGATCCGGGTCTCGGTCGGCATCGAGCACATCGACGACATCATCGCCGACTTCACCCAGGCCCTGGAAAAGGCCGGCCTGGAAGTCGCGGCATGAACCGCGGCGATGTCCATGAGCGCCAGGTCCTGAAGTTCGACCGCCCGCCGCCGCTGGACGGCGGGCTGGAACTCGAGCGCCTGCAGATCGGCTATCGGACCTGGGGCCGGCTCAACCGGGCCGCCAACAACGCGATCCTCGTCTGCCCGGCGCTGACCGGCAGCGCGGATGTTGACCAGTGGTGGCCGAGCCTGCTCGGGCCGGGCAAGGCGCTGGATCCGGAACGCGAGTTCATCGTCTGCGCCGACGTCCTCGGCGGCTGCGGACTGACCAGCGGCCCGCCTCTGGACGGCAGCGGCGAGGCCTTTCCCTCGGTCACGGTGCGGGCCATGATCGACGCCCAGCGCCTGCTGCTCGATCATCTCGGCGTCAACACCCTGCGCCTGGTCATCGGTGGCTCGCTGGGCGGGATGCAGTCGCTGGAATGGGCGATCAGCCATCCGGAGCGGGTCGATGCCGCTGCGGTGATCGCCGCGCCGGCACGGCAGACGGCCTGGGCCCGAGCGTTCAACCATGTCCAGCGGCGCGCGCTCGAGCTCGATGACTCGCTGGATCTTGCGCGCATGATCGCCATGATCAGCTATCGCCACTGGGACAACCTCGACCCGCGCTTCGATGCTGCAGATCCCGAAGACCCCGCGGGCGCCTGGCTTGATCACCACGGCCGGGCGCTGACCGAGCGCTTCGACCGCAACGCCTACCTGCGCCTGGCCGAGGCCATGGACAACCACGACGTCGGTCGCGGTCGCGGCGATGTAACCCAGGCCCTGCGCGCCACCGAAGTGCCGACTCTGCTGGTCGGCATCACCACCGACCTGCTCTATCCCCCCGGCGAACTGGAGGCGATTGCAGCACAAATGCCGGATGCCGAACTGGAAGTGCTCGCCGCGCCCCACGGCCACGATGCCTTCCTCATCGAGCAGAATGCACTCAACCGCCTGGTGACCGACTTTCGCTGCCGACGCAAGCTGCCCTATCGCCTGAGCTGCTGTCAGGGCGCGCGCTAGTCCAGCACCTCGAAGGTCAGGCCCGCATGCTCGACCAGGCGCGGCATGAGCTTTTCGGCCATGGCGGTCGAGGGCGTCCAGAACCCGCCCGGCGGGCTGCCCTCGGGAATATCGGTGGCCAGGGTGAAAGCGGCCTCGCCCAGCATCTTGGCCGTTGATCCGTAGCCGGGGTCGCGGTCGCCGCTGACCCGCACCCGGATTTCGTGGCCGTCCTCATCGCGGCCGACCAGCAGCAGCTTGAAAAACCCGCGCTCGCGCGCTGCCCTGGATGGGCCCTCGCCCGGTTTGGGCAGAAAACGGTTCTTGAGCAGCTTGCGGGTGGGGCCCAGGCTCGCGCCCAGGGCAAAGCCGCCCAGGGCCAGGGACCAGGTCATGGCCTGGCGCCGACCCTTGAACCCCGTGCCCGTCATCATCGCCTCTTCGTAGGTGAAGTCATTACCCCAGGGTCGACCCTGCAGGGCATGGGAGCGATGAACAATGCGGGTGTTGATCGCCGCCATCACGAATGGCGCCAGCCAGGCATCGAGGTCATCGTCGAAAGTCGGGCCCTTGACGTAGGGCTGGCGTGGGCCCTTGCGAAATTCCTCGGGACACAGCGCATAGGGGTTCTTCACGATGCGCGCGACTTCCGAGTCCGAGCGACTGGACTCGATGATGTTGAGCATGCTCGCCGCGGTACCTCCGCTCATCTTGCCCTTGAGGGCCTGAACGCCCAAGCGCACGCGCGGCATCGGCTGGCCGAACAGGCGCTGGGCATGATGCTGAAGAAACCACACCCCAAGATCGGAGGGGATGGAGTCGAACCCGCAGCAGTGGACCAGGCGAGCGCCGGACTCGATCGCTGCCGTCTCGTGCGCATCCAGCATCTGGCGCATCCAGGGCACCTCGCCGGTCAGGTCACAGTAGTCCGTACCGGCAGCCGCGCAGGCCGCCACCAGCTCCGAGCCGTGCAGCGCGTAGGGTCCCACCGTGCTGCACACAGCGCGGGTGCGCGCGACCAGTGCATCGAGCGAGGCGCGGTCGTGCGAGTCGGCCAGAATCAACGGCAGTTCGGCGGCCGCCTCGCCCAGTTCGGCGCGCACGCTTTCGAGCTTGTCCTGGCTGCGTCCGGCCAGCGCCCACTTGAACTCACCGCCGGTGCCGTGACGACCCAGCAGGTACTCGGCCACCAGGCGCCCGGTAAATCCGGTCGCGCCCAACAGCACCAGGTCGAATTCCCGCGGATTGCTCATGTGATCTTATCCTTCGAAAACTGTCGGTCCCAAGCTTAACCGCTGGTGGTGTGGATGTGGGTCGGGCCAACCGGGCTGATAAACTGGCTCGGTTGGCTTGCGCCCTAGAAGGATGTTTTCCGTGCAGACCCTGACCCTGACCCGCCCCGACGACTGGCATCTGCACGTGCGCGACGGCGCCATGCTAAAAAGCGTCGTGCCGGATACCGCGCGCCAGTTCGCCCGCGCCATCATCATGCCCAACCTCAAACCGCCGGTGGCGACCGTGGACATGGCCCTGGCCTACCGCGAGCGCATTCTGACCGCCGTGCCGGAAGGCATGAACTTTCAGCCCCTGATGACCCTGTACCTGACCGAGCAGACCACCCCCGACGAGATCCGGCGGGCCGCTGAGTGCGAACACGTCTACGCGGTCAAATACTATCCCGCTGGCGCGACCACCAACGCCGCCAGCGGGGTGCGGGTGATCGACCGGGTCTGGCCGGTGCTGGAGGCGATGCAGGAAGCTCGTCTACCGCTGCTGATGCACGGCGAGGTCACCGAAGGCGACATCGACGTGTTCGACCGCGAGGCGGTGTTCATCGAGCGCCATCTGACTCGCCTGGTCGAGGCCTTTCCCGAACTGCCCATGGTGCTCGAGCACATTACGACCCAAGACTCGGCCGACTTCGTGCGCGCCGGTCCGGCCAATCTGGCCGCCACCATCACCGCCCACCACCTGTTGCTCAACCGCAACGCGATGTTCGAAGGCGGCTTGCGCCCGCACCACTACTGCCTGCCGCTGATCAAGCGCGAGCGTCACCGCCAGGCCCTGGTCCAGGCCGCCACCAGCGGCAACCCGAAATTCTTCCTGGGCACCGATTCGGCCCCGCACCCCAAGGGGGCCAAGGAATCCGACTGCGGTTGCGCCGGCATTTACTCAGCCCGCAACGCCATGGGGTTTTACGCGGAAGTGTTCGAAGACGCCGGCGCACTGGACAAGCTCAAGGGCTTTGCCAGCCACTATGGGCCGGACTTTTACAAGCTGCCCAGAAATACGGGGCAAATCACGCTGGCGCGCGCGGACGAAGCCGTGCCTGCGAGCCTGGACTTCGGCCACCAACCCGGCGTGCCCTTGCGGGCCGGGGGCGTGGTGCGCTGGCGCCTGCAGGAAGGTTGAGCGTTCATCCACCTTACCGGAGCCTGCGCTGAAAGTCATGCTGCGGGCTTCGGAAAAACGCAATCCGGTGACCTACGGCAGCATCCGGCGCGGCCAGCCCACCGAGGTGCACTTGCGCGTGCACCCCGACGCCGATCTGGACGACCTGCTCGATGACTGGCGCGGTTTCCACGAATTCGCCCATTTGCTGCTGCCCTTTGCCGGCAACGCCGATATCTGGTTCGCCGAGGGACTGGCCGCCTTTGCCGAATGCTGCATGGACAGCGCCGGGTCGCAACGGCAGGCCGAGCGCCGGACATGGAGTGCGCGGCGTCTCATCGCCCAACTTGACCGCAGTTCGACGACCGAGGTCTGGACCCGCGTCCATGAGCAAATGATCAGTGCCCCGGCCGAACCCGATCTGGACTGGGCCATGGACCAACTCGGTATCCGCTGGGATGGACGCGAGATCGGCTTTACAGACGATCCCGCCAAGGCCCGGCTGCGGGCCGCAATCGCGATCGGTCAGCGCCTGGACCGCGACTGAGCCGACCAGCGACGGCAACATCCCGAAAACCGGAGCAAGCTGGTCAAGTCTTGACGTAACTGCCGGGCGCGGGCTCGATCACCGGCAGTTCGCCGTCGCCGGGCACGCGCGCGGGGATGCGCTTGCCGGATCTGGCCTTCAGCCACCGGTCCCAGTGCGGCCACCAGCTGCCCTGGTGGGCTTCGGCGCCTTCGATCCAGTCTTCCGGATCGGGCGGCAGGGCGTCGTTGGTCCAGTAGCCGTACTTCTTGGCTGCCGGTGGGTTGATCACCCCGGCGATGTGGCCGGAGCCTGCGAGCATGAAGGTGGTGTCGCCGCTGATGAGCTGGGTCAGCTTGTAGACTGAAGGGTACGGGGCGATGTGGTCTTCGCGGCTGGACTGGATGTAGACCGGCAGGTCGATGGTGCGAAGATCGATCGGCTCGCCGTCCATTTCGATGCCGCCGCGCTCGACCAGGCGGTTTTCCAGGTACATCTTGCGCAGGTAGTACAGGTGCATGGTCTCGGGCAGACGGGTGTAGTCGGAGTTCCAGTACAGCAGATCGAAACTGGCCGGCTTCCTGCCCAGCAGGTAGTTGTTGACCACGAAGCTCCAGACCAGGTCGCTGGCGCGCAGCATGTTGAAGGTCATGGCCATGCTTTCGCCGTCCAGGTAGCCCTGCTTCTTGACCTTTTTCTCCAGGTTTTTCAACTGGTGGTCGTCAATGAAGACCTTGAGCTCGCCGGCCTCGGAGAAATCGACCTGGGTGGTGAAGAAGGTGGCCGACTGGATACGATCATCCTCGCGCGCTTTCATCAACGCCAGGGTGGCCGCCAGCAGGGTGCCGCCGATGCAGTAGCCGATGGCGTTGACCTGGCGCTGACCGGTTGCTTTTTCGATCGCGTCAAGGGCTTCGAAAATGCCGTCGTGGGCGTAGTCCTCGAAACGCTTGTAGCGCAGCTTTTCGTCCGGGTTGACCCAGGAGATCACGAACACCGTGTAGCCGCGATCGACCGCGTACTTGATGAACGAGTTCTTCGGCTGCAGGTCGAGAATGTAGAACTTGTTGATCCACGGCGGGACGATCAGCAGCGGCCTGGTGTAGGCCGTCTTGGTGGTCGGGGTGTACTGGATGAGCTGCATCATCTCGTTCTGGTAGACCACCGAACCCGGCGTGGTGGCGATGTTCTTGCCGACCTCGAACGCGTCGTAGTCGGTCATGGAAATCAGCAGCTGCCCATCGCCGCGCTGGACGTCTTCTAGCAGACGCCGGAATCCGCGCAACAGGTTCATGCCCTTTTCCTTGCGCGTGGTCTCGAGCACTTCCGGATTGGTCAGGACAAAATTGCTCGGTGAAAGGGCCTCGGCGAACTGGCGGGTATAGAAATGAATGCGCTGGCGGTCGTCGGTGCTCACCCCCTGCATTTGCGCGACGTTGTCGAGCATCCAGTCGGCAGTCAGCAAGTAGGCCTGCTTGAGCAGATCAAAGATCAGCTTCTCGTCCCAGTGTTCGGAGCGAAAGCGGCGGTCGGCGCGGGCAGCCGCAGCCGCTGGCTCAGTCTCGCGGCCGATGGCGCGGAAGCCCAGGTATTTCAAAAGCGACAGGTAGCGCCGGGTCAGGCTCCACTGAGCGGCCAGGATGCGGGTCGGGTGGCGGACCGTACTCATGGTTGCCTGCAGCAGGGGGCGCTTCAGGTTGAGCGGGTCGAGGGTCGGCAGTTCAAGCCGCCTGGCCTGGCGCAGGCTCAGCTCCGCCGACAGCCGCGCGATGCGCGAAATTTCCGTGGTCAGTTCGGCCAGCTCTTTGCGGGTGGCCATCGTTTGCAGTTCACTCATGTCTGTTGCCTCCTCGACCGGTCCATTTACAGCCGCAAGCCGCCGTCGACGGCAAAATCGCGACCGTTGACGTAGTCGTTTTCGATGATGAAGCGCGCCGTGGCGGCAATCTCGTCCGGCTCGGCCAGGCGCTTGAGCGGAATACCGGCCGTGATCTTGTCGATCGCCTTTTCGGGCATGGCCGTCACCATTTCGGTGGCCGTAAAGCCGGGCGAAATCGACGCGACCCGGATACCGTGGCGACCCAGTTCCTTGGCCCAGGTCACGGTCATCGCGGCGTTGCCGGCCTTGGCCGCCGTGTAGTTGGTCTGGCCGAAATTGCCGCTGCGCGAGATGCTGGCGATGTTGAGGATCACCCCTCCCTTGCCGGCCCGCACCATTTGCTCGGCGACCGAGCGGGTACACAGGAAAACGCCGGTCAGGTTGACATCGATCACCTGCTGCCACTGCGCCAGCGACATGCGGTCGACCACCTCACCGTCCTTGACCTTGAGCAGCAGGCCATCGCGGGTAATGCCGGCGTTGTTGATCAGCACGTCGACCGGACCGAGGCGGGACTCGATTTCAGCGAAGGCGGCTTCGACCTGCTGCTCGTCGGACACGCTGGCCACCACGGCATGGTGGCCCGAGCCGGGCAGCGATTCGGCGGTTTCGAACAACTGGTCGGACCGCAGGTCGATCAGCGCGATGCGCGCACCCTGCTCGGCCAGTTGCCGGGCCATGGCGGCACCGAGGCCGCGGGCAGCGCCGGTGATGACCACAATCTTGTCGTCAAGCTTCATGCTTTGGAATTCCTTGTGCTGGAGGCAATGCGCCGAAGGCGCCGGAGCGGTTCAGGATTGGCGCTTGTCTTGATCTTCGTCATCGGCCGGGGAATCGTCCCGCAGGCCCGGTGTCAGGGCCGCGCTCCAGACCTCGAACATCTTTTTCTGGAACTGTCGAAAGGGGGCCAGAGGCGACATGCTGCCGAGATCCTCCAGGCCCGACGACTTTAGCGTCGAGGCCCAGGCCCGCTCGACCGAGTCCTGCTGCGACTCGATGTGGGTCATCACCCGCTCCAGATAGCCGCGGGTCAGGTCGCGCATCGGGTTGGAGCTGACCCGGATCATGGACTCCAGAAACTCGTTGCTGAGCACCGGACGGCCCAGCAGTTCCTGGTCGGCCACGATCTGCAGCAGGACCGAGCGGGTCACGTCCCGGCCGGTCTTGGCTTCCACGACCTGGACGTGATGGCCCGCTCCGACCAGGTCGCGCACATCCTGCAGGGTAATGCTCTGGCTCGAGCCGGTATCGTACAGACGCCGATTGGCGTATTTCTTGATGATGCGCACTTCGTCGGCCATGCTTTTCATCCGTTTAGTGTAACCCGCCCGTTAGCACCTGCACAAAACGCCGGCAGGCGCTGCGCCTGCCGGCTTTGAGCGGCAATCCGTTCAGGATTTGGCGGTGGACTTGGCCTTGGGCTTGCTGGTCGGCTCAGCCATGCCGAACATGCTGGAAAAGTCCATGGTCTTGGCGAACTCCTGGCCCAGTTCGGTCAGCTGCTCGCGCGACTCGGTACCGATCGCGGCCAGGGCTTCCATGTGGGCGCTCAGGTGTTCGGCGTATTCCTTGAAAGCGGCCGACTGGCGGGCGATGAGGTCGCTGGGATTGCTGACGTCACCAAGGCCGGACATGCGCTCCTTGTTCAGCTCGAGCAGCTTCTGCACGGACTCCAGATTGGTGCGCGCGGACTTGTCGATGGCTTCCATCAGGATGTCCTGGGCTTTCTTCATTTCGGTAAATGCGGTCGGGGTATTCATGGTGATTCCTCACTGTCTTCTTAACAAGGGTGGCTTTCAGGCGTTTTGACGCACTTCCATATTGTGCGTTGCACAAATACTAGCACAGCATTTTGTGCAGCGCAACATCAGCGAACGGAAATCACCCGGGCGGGTCAAGGACAGCGGAGAGAAAACGGAGAGACCCGGTACGCGGGCCCCGAGCGTCAGTACATGTGCTGGCCGCCGTTGATCGACAGCGTGGAGCCGGTAATGAAGCCGGCGTCCTCAGCCACCAGGAACGACACGCCGCGCGCGATTTCTTCCGGTCGGCCGAGGCGACCCACCGGTATCCGGGCAATGATCTTTTCCAGGACCTTTTCGGGTACGGCCTCGACCATGCTGGTGGCGATATAACCCGGCGCGATGGCGTTGACGGTCACGCCGACGGCCGCCCCCTCCTGGGCCAGGGCCTTGGTAAAGCCGTGGATTCCGGACTTGGCCGCCGCGTAGTTGACCTGGCCATACTGGCCGGCCTGACCGTTGACCGATCCGATGTTGACGATGCGGCCATACCGGCGTTCGCGCATACCCTCGATGACGGCGCGACACATGTTGAAACACGAGGAGAGATTGGTCTGGATGACTTCCTGCCAGCGTTCCGGTGTCATCTTGTGCATGGTCCCGTCGCGGGTGATCCCGGCATTGTTGACCAGCACGCTGACCGGGCCGAGATCGGCCTCGACCTGACGAACGCCCTCCTGGCAGGCCTCGAAATCGCCGACATCCCACTGGTAGGTGCTGGCCCCGGTCTCGCGCTCGAACGCGGCCGCGGCTTCTGCATTTCCGCCGTAGCTGGCAGCCACCTTGAAGCCCTTGTCGATGAGCTCTTTCGAGATGGCCGCGCCGATACCGCGGGTTCCGCCAGTGACGATAGCGACTTTCCCCATGTTGCTGCTCCCGAAGCAGTTTCTGATCCAACGGTCGTCATTGTGCCAGTACAAAACCAAAATGTAACTGTGCAGCGCAACATGTCAGACACCGGATGGACAGACCACGGTCAGGGAGAGGCCAGGAACATGCGCATCAGTCCACGGGCCCGACGAGACTCCGGATCGATGCGAAACCCCGCCTCCTCGACGATACGCTCGGTATGGCGGTTGGGATGGCAGCCGCCGGTGATCGTCGTCCAGGCCGGCTGAACCGCATTGAGCATCGAGGCCAGCGGGCGGTTGCGCGCCTGCACGTGCTCAAACATCAGCAGGTAACCGTCTGCGGCCAGCACGCGACGAATCTCGGCCAGACCGCGTTCGGGATCGGCGACGCTGCAGAACACCAGGCTGGAGACCACGCAGTCGAAACTGTCGTCGGCAAACGGCAGGTGCTCGGCGCTGGCCACCGCCAGACCCGCTTCCGGGACCCGGCGCGCGGACCGTCGCAAGGAGTCGGCCGCCGGATCGATGCCCCAGACGGAATCGACATGGCCGGCGAGTTCGCGCAGCCCCAGTCCGGTGCCGCAACCCACCTCGAGCACCCGTCCGCGCGCCTGGCCCATCAGATCAGAGCGCCAGCGTGAAAGGCCCGGAAACAGGCGAATCAGGGTGTCATAGAGCCAGGGAACCTGTTCCACACCGCGCACCGGCACAAGCCCTACTGCAGTGCGCGGGAGGCCAAATACCGCCCGGCCGCAAAGCGTGAGAAGAACTGCCCCAGAGCCGGATGATCGATCTGCCGGCCTTCGCCATCGGGCGCCAGGTGACGTTCGGCGACGTAGGTCGAGTGCTCGGCCTCGTGAACCAGCACGTGGTACCAGGGACGATCCTTCGGCGGGCGAGAACGCGCCACCTGTGCGTACCACTCCTCCGTGCCCTGGTAGACCGGGTCGACGTCGACGATGACGCCACGATAGCCAAAGCGGGCGTGAATGATGACCTGTCCGATGAAGAATTTCGGTTTATGATCCATGTTCGCCAGCTTACCAGCCCGTCGACATCCGATGATCGATCGAATCGGCCGCAGCCTGCGCATCTTCGGTGCCACTGTTCTGCTTGCACTCAACAGCGTCATCCACGTCATGCCCTTGATGGTGGTCGCCCTGGTCAAGGCCGTGCTGCGCATTGAACCGGCTCGTCGAACCTGTGACCGCTGGCTGATGGCCCTGGTCGCCAGCTGGATCGACGTCAACAGCTGGATGATGGATCACCTGACCGGTCTCCGCGTAGTGGTCGACGGCATGCCCGACGCCATGCCGAATGGCCGTTTCCTGATGCTGTGCAATCACCAGAGCTGGGTCGACATTCCGGTCCTGCAGAAGGTCTTCAACCGGCGACTGCCCATGCTGCGCTTCTTTCTCAAAAGCCAGCTGATCTGGGTACCGATCCTGGGCCTGGCCTGGTGGGCGCTGGATTTTCCGTTCATGAAACGCTACACCCGCGAGCAGATCCAGCGGCGCCCGGAACTCGCCGGGCGCGACATCGAGGCCACCCGCAAGGCCTGCCGGAAATATCGCGATATCCCGGTGGTGATCGGCGCGTTTGTCGAAGGCACTCGCTTTACCGAGGAAAAACACGCCGCGCAGGACTCCCCCTACCAGCACCTGCTCAAGCCCAGGGCCGGTGGGACCGCGTTCGTCCTCGATGCCATGGGCGAGGTGCTCGACGGCCTGATCGACGTCACCCTGGTCTATCCGCAGGGCCGCGGCGAACTGGTCGACCTGTTCGCAGACCGTATCCCCGAAGTGCGCGTCAGCGTACGCGTACTCCCCGTCCCGTCGGAGTTCAAGGGCCGCAACTATCACACCGACGAAGCCTTTCGGCGCGACTTCCAAGCCTGGCTCAACAAGCTCTGGGAGGACAAGGACGAGACCATACAGCGCCTGCTGGATCGCGCTGACGCATCATGAGAGCGCGGTGCTAGCCTCGCCACGGGGCCAGCTTGGACCCACGCTCTTTCCAGGGCTTGTCTCTGACAATCAGCCGAACCCAGGGCGCTTGCTCGATCATCAGGCCGAACTGAACCAGCGTCGCCAGCCAGGTCAACAACACGGTCAGCACAAAGGCCGCCCAGTAAGCCAGGCCGAGCAGATTGCCGAGATGCGCCAGGGCCAGGGCCAACCCCGTGCCCACCGGCAGCGCCGCCCACCAGGCAACGGTCATGCGCAGCCCATTGCCGCACTGCGCACAGTCGAGCTTGCGCCCGCGATGCAGGTCGCTCAGGTCCAGCGGGTGAATGCGATGCTGGCAACTCGGACAGTCGTGGCGCGGATTGGACATGATTAAGTAAGTACGATAGCAACACCCCTCAATCGACTTCAACCTGCCCCGGAACCCGTCCCATGAACCTGAAACCCTCTCATCGCAAGGCACTGCTCGGCTTCGTTGTGCTGATGATTTGCGCTACCGCTGGTGCGCAAACGCCCTGGCATGAACAGTCAGTCGAACAGCTGCGCCAGCAACTGGTCAACGGACAGGTCAGCGCCGAGGCGCTGACCGCCCACTTCCTTGATCGGATCGAGACGCTCGACTCTGAACTGGCCAGCGTGCTGGCGATCGATCCGACCGCGCTCGACCAGGCGCGAGCGCTGGACGAGCATCTGGCCGGCGGCGGCGAAGCCGGCCCGCTGCACGGCATCCCCATCCTGCTCAAGGACAACATCGAAACCCGCGACCAGCCGACCACGGCCGGATCGCTGGCGCTCAAGCACAACCAGACCGGCCGCGACGCCCCGCTGGTGGCGCATTTGCGCGCCGCCGGCGCGGTCATTCTCGGCAAGACCAACTTGAGCGAGTGGGCCAATTTCCGCGGCGAGCGTTCGTCGAGCGGCTGGAGCGCGCTGGGTGGCCAGACCCGCAACCCCTACGACCCCAGCCGCAGCCCGTGCGGCTCCAGCGCCGGATCCGGGGCGGCCGTGGCCGCCGGCTTCGCGCCGGTGGCCATCGGCACCGAGACCAACGGCTCGATCGTCTGCCCGGCCTCGGCCAACGGCAACGCCGGCATCAAGCCGACGGTCGGCCTGGTCAGCCGGACCCACATCGTGCCGATCTCGCACACCCAGGACACCGCCGGCCCGATGGCCATGCGCCTGGCCGACGCAACCCGCGTGCTGGCCGCGATGATGGGTGCCGATCCGGCCGACGAGGCGACGTCCGAACGCCCGGCGTGGAGCGCCGAGGAGCTGGTGGCCGCGCTCGACAACGCCAGCCTGGATGGTATGCGCATCGGCGTGCTGCGCGGCCTGTCGGACTTTCATCCCGATGTCGACCGGGCCTACGACCAGGCCGTGGCGCAGCTGCGCGAGGCCGGCGCGGAAATCGTCGACGAGGTTTCCCTGGCGTGGCCCGACGGTTTCTGGCAGGACACCTACACCGTGCTGCTGCACGAATTTCGCCACACCCTCAACGCCTACCTCTCCGACCTGCCCGACGCCGAGCTGAGCCGCCTGGACCTGGCCGACTTGATCGAGTTCAACCGGCAACACGCCGAGCTGGAGCTGCCGTGGTTCGGCCAGGAGCATTTCGAGCGCGCCCACGAGACCGCAGGCATCGAATCCGAGAACTATCTCCAGGCGCTGGCCCGGATCCGCGCGGCGACGCGCGAGGACGGCATCGACCGGCTACTGGCCGAGCACGGCGTGGACCTGCTGATCTCCCCCACCGGCGGCCCGGCCTGGAAGATCGACTGGGTCAACGGCGATCACTTCGGCGGCGGCAGCGCCAGCCCGGCCGCGGTATCGGGTTATCCGGCCATCACCTTGCCGATGGACACCATCCACGGCCTGCCGGTCGGCCTGAGCTTCTTCGCCGGCCGCTACAGCGAGCCCACCCTCATCCGCGCAGCGCGCGCATTCGAGCGGCAGCGCGGGCCCGTGGCCAGGCCCACATCGAGCCCGGGCGGCATGCCCTGAACGGTTCGCCCAGCGGCCGCTGAAACCCCGCCGGCCACGGGCGTATACTGGTTTCCAAGGACCATGGAGGGCTCGGTGCCCTCTCCGCGAGGGAGCAGGTACCGGGCGATTGGAGGGCACCCTTGCGCTGGATTCGTCTGACCGCGGCCGGATTCGTGTTCTGGCTGATACTGACCGCCGGGCTGGGCTGGTGGCCCTGGCTGCTGGGGCTGGTCCTGGCCGGCCTGGTTGCCGCCATCAGCCTGCACTGTCTCGGCGGCCAGGCGCGGCTGCAGTTCGGCGAGACCCTGGGTCTGACGGTCTACGCCCTGGCGCTGATCCCGATGGTGATCCCCGCCGCCTGGCAGGTGCTGCGCCTGGTGCTGAGCCGGGAGATGGCCATCGCGCCGGAGGTCATCGAGTACCGCACCTCGCTGCAACGTCCCCTGGCTCGCGCGGCGCTGGCCAACAGCATCACCCTGACGCCCGGCACCCACTGCGTCGACCTCGACGGCGACCTGCTGACCATCCACTGCCTGAAACCACGATTTGCCGCCCCGATCACCGATCGGATTCTTGAACGCCGTCTGGCGCGGCTGCTGGAAAGATCGGCATGACCGCGCTGCTCTGGGGCGCACTGCTGTTTCTGCTGCTCAACGCGATCGGCTGCCTGCTTCGGGCCGTTCTCGGGCCGACCCTGCTGGACCGGGTGGTCGCGGCCAACGTCATTGGCACCAAGACCCTGATCATACTGGTCTTGCTCGGCACCGTCCTCGACCAGGGCCTGTGGCTGGACGTCGCCCTGGTCTACGGGTTGCTCAGCTTCACCTTGAGCCTGGTCGTCGGCAGACTGGTCGAAACCGGTCGCCTGCCGCGGCCGGAATCCGCTCCATGACCGGCCTGGCCCTGCCGGCCCTGGCCGCGATCCTGATCGTGGCCGGCTGCGGTTTCTTCCTGGCCGGGACGATCGGCCTGCTGCGGCTGCCGGACTTCTACTGCCGGCTGCACGCCACGACCAAGTGCGACCCGATCGGTGCCGTCCTGATCCTGACCGGCGCCGCGCTGCTCAGCGGGCCGGAGATCTCCACCATTCGCATCCTGGCGCTGATCGGCCTGATCGTGGTCACCAGTCCGACCGCCGGCCACGCGCTGGCGCGCGCCGGATGGCATGCCGGTCACGCGCCCTGGACACGGGAGGCAAGCGATGAGCCCGAATGACGTTTTCGACCTGCTGATCCTGACGCTGCTGATCGGCTGCGCGCTGGCGATCGCGCGGCTGAAGGATCTGGCCGCCGCGGTCGTGCTGTTTTCGATCTACAGCTTTGCCCTGTGCCTGCTGTGGGTGCATCGGGGCGCGCCGGACGTGGCCATGACCGAGGCGGCGGTCGGTGCCGGTATCACCGCGGTGCTGTTTTTCTACGCCCTGACCCGCACCGGGCGACGGGAAAAATGAGAAGAGTCCTTGCCCTGGCGGTCGTGCTGGTGCTGGCTGCACTGATGATGGCCGGCGTCAACCAGCTGCCGCCACCGGGCCAGGCCGATCAACCCGTGCACCGCCACGTGGCCGCCGACTACGTTGCAGGCGGCGCGCAGGCCGGCGGGGCCGGCAACCTGGTCACCTCCGTCCTGTTGCACTACCGGGCGCTGGACACCTACGGCGAAGTGGTGGTCATCTTTGCCGCCCTGCTCGGCGTACTCCTGGTTCGAAGCACCGGCGGACCACCGACGCGGCCGCCGTCCCGGCTCGTGCCGGTCAGCCCGGTCGTCGATCAGGTCGTTCGCCTGATGACGCCGTTCATCGCCCTGTTCGCCCTGTTCATGATCGTCGAAGGGCACGTGCTGCCCGGCGGCGGCTTCCAGGGCGGCGTGGTGCTCGGTGCGCTGATGATCCTGCTGAGCCTGATCCTGGGCCCGGAGCGACTGCGCGGACTCCTCCCGATCGGTGCCGTGACCTGGGTGCGCGCAGCCGCTCCTCTGGTGTTCCTGCTTTGCGCACTGGCAGGACTGGGCCTGGCCGGCTGGTGGTTCGCCCTGCCGGATCCGGGCTGGCTGCGCGAGTTCGTGCTGGTGGCGCTGGAACTGGCGATCGGCTTCGGTGCAGCCGCCGCCCTGACCGGTTTCTTCCTGAGCCTGGCCGTGGATGGACATCACTAGCGGACTGGCCCATATCGACTACATCGCCATGGTGATCCTGTTCGCCGTGGGGCTCTACATCGTCCTGACCCGGCAGAACCTGCTCAAGAAGATTCTCGGCCTGAACATCATGGAAACCTCGGTGTTCGGCCTGATCGTCACTTCCGGAATGGTCGACGGCGGCTCGCCGCCGCTGCTCGGACGAGGCCTGGAGGCGCCGTACGCGAGTCCGGTCACCCATGCCCTGGTCCTGACCGGCATCGTGGTCGCCCTGAGCGTGACCGCGCTGGCCCTGGTGCTGATCGTGCGGGTCAAGCGCGAATGCGGGTCGATCGAACTCGACGAATTGCTGGAGCCGGAGGAGTGAGTACCGCGGCTCACCTGCTGCCGCTGTCGGTCGTGTTGCCGATCACGGCCGGCGTGTTCTCGACGGTCCTGTTCCACCGCAGGGACAACGCCGGCTCATGGTGGGCGATCACGGCCGCCGCCCTGACTTTCGCAACCTCGCTGGCGCTGGCCGGCCAGGCGCTCGACGGCAGGCTGTTGCGCTATCCGATGGGCGGCTGGGCGGCGCCCCACGGCATCGAACTGGTCTTCGACGGTCTCGGGATACTGATGGGCAGCGCCGCCGGGCTGCTGACCCTGGTCATCCTGATCGCATCGCGGGACTATGTCCGGACCGAAGTGGCCCCGCAGCGGCGAAGCCTGTTTCATGGCCTGGTCCTGATCAACCTGGGCGGCATGAACGGGTTTGTGGCCGCCAGTGACCTGTTCAACCTGTTCGTGTTCATGGAGGTCTTCTCGATCTCGGCCTACGCCCTGGTAGCGCTGGCGCGCGGCCCGGTCGCTGCACTGGCCGCCCTGAAGTACCTGATCGTGGGCGCGGTCTCTTCCCTGCTCGTGCTGCTGGCGATCGCGCTGCTCCACGCCCAGACCGGGAGCCTGAACATGAGCGATATCGGCGATCGCCTGGCCGCGGCCGAAGCGCCTGCGGCAGCCGGGCTGGCCCTCGGGTGCCTGGTGGTCGGGTTCCTGGTCAAGGCAGCCGTCTTCCCGCTGCATTTCTGGCTTCCGGACGCACACGCCTCGGCACCCAGCCCGGTCAGCGCGTTGCTGTCCGGCCTGGTGGTCAAGATGGGGATCGTCGGCCTGATCCGCACCCGCATGCTGTTTGCCGAGGCAGACGTCTTTTCGCTCATTGCCCTGGACCTGTTGCTGGTCTGGCTGGGCGTGGCGGCCATCGTCATCGGGGCCGTGCTCGCCATGATCCAGCGCGAACTCAAGCTGATGCTGGCCTATTCCACGGTCACCAACATCGGCTACATCACCCTGGGGCTGGG
>JAWLFD010000191.1:0-4549 GCA_041685745.1 Wenzhouxiangella sp. | reverse complement strand
GGACGAGGCCACCTTCCTGGCGCGCACCGAAGGCACGGCCATCCGCCGCATCGGCCACGAGCGCTGGCTGCGCAACATCGCCGTGGCCCTGGGCAACGCCCCCACAAGCCCTGCCCTCCTGAGCGCGCTGCAGGCGCGCATCGATCATCCCTCCGCGCTGGTCCGCGAGCACGTCGGCTGGGCGCTGCAGCAACACCCACACTGACCAGTTCGGCGGTCGGTGGTCCCTGGTCCCTGGTCCCTGGTCCCTGGTCCCTGGTCCCTGGTCCCTGGTCCCTGGTCCCTGGTCCCTGGTCCCGAACCCCGAGTGCGGTGGCTTCGACAACCAAGGTCGAAACGAACGCCCCAGCCCCGCCAACGGGAGCTTGCTAGAATGGCCAATTAATTTTGAAACCAGTCGGGAGACCTTTTCATGGCGATTCTCGAAAAATTGCAAACACTGCGGAGCATAGGCGGCAAGACGCTGACTAGCGGCCTGGCCGATTCAGTCATCGAACGCTTCGCCGAGCAGGATTCGCGCCTGGAGCAGGCCGTCGACGATGCCCTCGGCGTCATCGAGTGCTGGCGCTCGGCCTACCCCGACCTGGTCGAGGCCGACGAAGCCGACCAGCGCGACGCGCTGCAGGCCGGGTTCGTCAACTTCTACGCCGACGATGCGGTCAATCCGTTCGTCGCCCTGGCCGGACGCGGGCCCTGGATCATCACCGCCAAGGGCGCGGTGCTGCACGACTCCGGCGGCTACGGCATGCTCGGCTTCGGCCACGCGCCGGACAAGATCATCCAGGCGATGAGCCAGCCACACGTCATGGCCAACGTGATGACCCCCAGCTTCAGCCATCTGCGCCTGGTCGAGACGCTCCGGCGCGAGATCGGTCACCGGCGCGCCGACGGCTGCCCGTTCGATCGCTTCCTGTGCATGAATTCAGGTTCCGAAGCGGTTACCGTGGCCGGGCGCATCGCCGACATCAACGCCAAGCTGATGACCGACCCGGGCGGTCCGAAAGCGGGTTACCGGATCCAGAGGCTCTCGCTGACCGGCGGCTTCCACGGCCGCACCGAGCGACCGGCGCGCTACTCCGACTCGACCCGCCGAACCTACGCCCGCCACCTGGCCTCGTTTCGCGACGACGACAGCCTGGTGACCGTGGCGCCCAACAACATCGAGGCGCTGCGCGAAGTCTTCGCTCTGGCCGAGCGCGAGAAGGTGTTCTTCGAGGCCGTGTTCATGGAACCGGTCATGGGCGAGGGCAATCCGGGTGCGGCACTGGACCCGGCCTTCTACGCGGTCGTGCGCGAGTTGTGCGATCAGCACGGTACCTTGCTGCTGATGGACTCCATCCAGGCCGGCCTGCGCGCCCAGGGCACGCTGTCGGCGGTCGACTACCCGGGCTTCGAGGGCCTGCCCGGCCCCGACCTGGAGACCTATTCCAAGGCGCTCAATGCCGGCCAGTACCCGCTGTCGGTGCTGGCGATGAACCGGCGCGCGGCCGACCTGTACCGCAAGGGCGTCTATGGCAACACCATGACCGCCAACCCGCGCGCCCTGGACGTGGGCGTGACGGTGCTCAACATGGTCACGCCCGAGCTGCGCGCCAACATCGTCGAGCGCGGACGGGAGTTTCTGGACAAGTTCGGCCGCCTCAAGGAAGAACTCGGCGGCCGCATCACGCAGGTCCAGGGCACCGGGCTGCTGTTTTCGGTGGAACTCGACGCCGGGCGCTACAAGGCCTACGGCGAGGGCTCGACCGAGGAATACCTGCGCATGCACGGCATCAACGTCATCCACGGCGGCGAGAACTCGCTGCGCTACACGCCGCCGTTTGCCGTCACCAGCGCCGAGGTCGACCTGATCGTGGACGCAACCCGCGAAGCCCTGCTCAGCGGCCCGCTGAAGGCCGTCGATCAGGCGGCCTGAGCACATTCTCAGGTTTTGAGAAGGGCCGGTGCTTGAATCGGTGGTGAGCCTTCACCACGGACAAGCATCATGCAGCAAGCACGCTATCGCAGGACAACCACCAGCCAAGCGATCCACTCAATTCTGCGTCGCAGCGGCCAGATGGCCGGGGAACTGCTGGCGCTGACCAGCCTTTTTCTCGGGCTGTTCGCCAGCCTGCTGACGGCGGCCAGCTTTCTGCATTAAAGGACAATACGCGTGGCCCGCTAGTCCTTTCCGTCCTCGAGCAGCGCCTGCTCCTTCTGTTCGGTCGGAATGTGGCGCACGTCCCGGCCCTCGACCAGGTAGTAGATGTACTCGCCGATGTTCTTGGCGTGGTCGCCGATGCGCTCCAGCGATCGGGCGATCCAGATGGCATTGAGAATGCGGCTGGTTTTTCGCGGTTCTTCGGCCAGATAGGTGTAATACTGCCGCAGGATGGCCTCGTACTCGTCGTCGACCTTCTTGTCGGCGCGGAAAAGACTCACCGCGACTTCCGGCACCATGCGCACGAATCCATCCAGCGCGTCGCGCAGCATCGTGCGCACGTGCCCGGCCATGGTTTCGAGTTCGTAATAGTTGTTTCGCGGGCGCTCGGTTTCGGTCAGCACGATCGCCAGGCGGGCGATCTTCTCGGCCTCATCGCCGATCCGCTCCAGGTCGTTGACGGTCTTGACGATGGCCATCACCAGGCGCAGGTCGCTGGCCGTGGGCTGGCGCCGGGCCAGGATCTGCATGGCCTCCTCATCGATCTGCTTTTCCATGAGGTTGACCCGGTCATCGGCGGCAATGACGGCTTCGGCCTTCTCGGTGTCACCCTCCACCAGCGCGGCGATGGCGTCGGCCAGCATCTCTTCGGTCATGCCGGCCATTTTCATGACGTGGCTGCGCAGGGCCTCGAGCTCTTCGTTGAAGCGGCGCGAGATGTGCTGATCAAAGTACTTTTCCATTCGATTCGCTCCAGCGGATTCTCAGATCGGCAAACCGGTGAGACAGTCAATCATCCGTAACGTCCGGTGATGTAGTCTTCAGTCGCCTTCCTGGCAGGGTTGGTGAACAGCTTGGCGGTGTCGTCGAATTCGATCAACTCGCCAAGGTACATGTACGCGGTGAAGTCCGAAACCCGCGCCGCCTGCTGCATGTTGTGGGTGACGATGACAATCGTATACTTTTCCTTCAGCTCGATCATCAGTTCCTCGACTTTTGCCGTGGAAATCGGATCCAGCGCCGAACACGGCTCGTCGAGCAGGATGATTTCCGGCTCGATGGCGATCGCGCGGGCGATCACCAGGCGCTGCTGCTGACCACCGGACAGGCCGAAGGCATTGTCCTGCAAACGATCCTTGACCTCGTCCCACAGCGCGGCGGCACGCAAGGCCTTTTCCACCACTTCGGCCAGGGTGCGCTTGTTGTTGACCCCCTGCAGGCGAAGACCGTAGGCCACGTTTTCAAAAATGGACTTCGGGAAGGGATTGGGTTTCTGAAACACCATGCCGACCCGCCGGCGGTGCTCGGCGACGTCGACGTCGCGGCTGTAGATATCCTGGCCGTCGATGATGATCTGACCGTCGATCTTGCAGATGTCGATCAGGTCGTTCATCCGGTTGAAACAACGCAGCAAGGTCGACTTGCCGCAGCCGCTGGGCCCGATGAAGGCGGTGACGCGGTTGCGCGGAATCTTCAGGTTGATCTTTTTCAGGGCCTGGTCGGCGCCGTAGAACAGGTCGAGGTCCTTGACTTCGACCGCGATGTCCTCGCGCTGGATGTTCAGCGACCTGCGGCTGCGATCGAACTGTCCGGCCGAGACCGTCACGGCGTCTTCGGGTTGGGTCTTTTCGTTCATGGGGTATCTTTCCGGTGCGGGATCAATCGCCTTCGGCGCGGTACTTCTCGCGCAGGCGGTTGCGAATGGCGATGGCCGTGAGATTGAGCACGAGAATCAGCACGACCAGGGTCAGCGCGGTGGCATAGACCAGCGGCCGGGCGGCCTCCACGTTCGGGCTCTGAAAACCGACGTCGTAGATATGAAAGCCGAGATGCATGATCTTGCGCTCCAGGTGAATGAACGGAAACTGTCCGTCCACCGGCAGGCTGGGCGCCAGCTTGACCACCCCGACCAGCATCAGCGGGGCGACTTCGCCGGCGGCCCGGGCCACGGCCAGAATGAGGCCGGTCATCATGGCCGGCGCCGACAGCGGCACGACCACTTTCCACAGCGTCTCCCACTTGGTCGCACCGAGGGCCAGCGAGCCCTCGCGAATGGTCCGCGGAATGCGCGCCAGCCCCTCTTCGGTCGACACGATCACCACCGGCAGGGTCAGCAGCGCCAGCGTCAGCGAGGCCCAGAACAGACCCGGCGTGCCGAAGGTGGGCGCCGGCAAACGTTCAGGATAGAACAGGTTGTCGATCGAACCGCCGACCAGGTAGACGAAAAAGCCCAGGCCGAATACCCCGAAAACGATCGAGGGCACCCCGGCCAGGTTGTAGACCGAGACCCGGATCATCTTCAAAAGCGGGCCCTGCCTGGCGTATTCGCGCAGATAAATCGCGGCCAGGACACCGAATGGCGTAACGAACACCGACATGATCAACACCATCGTCACGGTGCCGAATATC
>JAWLFD010000190.1:0-4578 GCA_041685745.1 Wenzhouxiangella sp. | reverse complement strand
CGGATAGCGCTCTTCACCGTCGCGGTCACGCAGGAACTCCGCCCATGACGCCGTCAGGGTCACGGCAAGGGGGGCGGGATCGTCAAACAGCGGCGCGGGCCCGCCGCGCGGCTGGGCATGCGCCGGGGTTGCCAGAAGCGGCCACAACTGCAGCAAGACCAGCACGACCGCGGTCGCGACCGCCTTGTCACGCGCTGGCCGCAGACAGCACGCGCCAGCGTTCACTGCGATTGTTCCCCTGATCCGTCCCGGGAAAGAGATTTCGCCGCCGCACGGGCCTTCTTTTGCCCTCCCTTGAAGTCCGAATGCAGACCGTCGCCGAACGTGCACAGGTAAAGCGTCGCATAACAGAAGAACACGCTCATCACGGCCGCCACTTCCAGGGCGCCGACGCCGGCGGCAATGCCTGCGCCAATGGCCACGAGAATGAACTGCGCATCGAAGGTGTCCTGCAGGGCTCTTCTGAAACGCACGGTTGCGGCGATGCCGGCCAGCGCAAAGGCCAGTGCCAGACTGTGCTGGACCACCACCACGATGGCTGCCACCACGCCGGGCAGGATCAGGGTGGTTTCATCGATGGAATGATCATAGTTGCTGGTTCGGTAAATACCCTGGTGCAGCCACGAGACGGGCAGCATCAACAACCAGAGGCCAACGAGAACCATGGCCAGGCGCGGTGCATAGCCGAACGTGCCGGTTTGAGCGGCTTGCGCCGCGGCCGGTTCCAGTCGGGCAGACGATGCGCCGGGGAGTTCGGCGACCGCACGCTCGGCCACGCCGGGCAAGCCGCCCACCGGCAGCTGCTCGACAGACAGCGGCGTCAAAAGGATCAGCGCGACGAGCGCGGCTGCCAGGCAGGCGTGATACACCACAAGCCGCCCGAACAGGCGACGCCTGGACAGTCGCAATGCATCCTCGGCATCAAGTTCCGGGGCGGTGGAAGTCTTTTCGTTGCTCGATACCGCCACTGGCATTTCCTGATGATGGGTCGGCGCACAGGCGCAGGCCAGGATGGTCAATCGCCTGCAAGCATACCCCTGCGCTCGCCAATGGGCAATTCCATGCCGCGGGCCCCGCTCCTGCCGGATGGGCTGGCCTGGAGAGCGGCGTGGTCGAAGCAATGGCTAGCGGGCCATGCGGCTGCCCGGAAAGACCGCCCGTCTCGGGCCGGACTCAGCGCTGGCCCGCCGCCATTGCCAGTTCCCCGCTTTCCTCGACGCGGATATCGGGCAACCAGCTGCCGACGTCGAGCCGGGCCCTGAAGCTGTAGGACAGTCGGTCACGCTGGCGAGCCATCAGGTCGGTCAACAGGCGCGCGCTGCCCAGCAGATCCGGGCTCAGATCGACGGTAAAGTCGGCGGCACCGTAGGCCGGCACTTCCGGCAGGTCAGCGGTCGCCCCGCTCAGGATGCGGGTGCCCTCGAGTTCGACCGAATAGCTCATGCCGACCAGCGGCAGAGCGCGCCGGTTGGGGTTGACCACGTTCAACCCGACGCGAAAACGCGGCGTCATCCCGGTCGACTGCGGCGCCAGGCCAAACGAGGTCACGCTCACCGTCGGCGGATCGGGATAGGGCGAAAGTGAAGCGCAACCGCTCAGCACCAGCAAGACCGCAACAATCAACGCACGCATCTAATCATCCTCCATCGGCAAAAGCCGCCAGCCCGAGACTTGCGCTGGAGGCGCAACGGGGACCGGGAGCGGCAGTAACGGAAACAACAGCGGCTTGTTCATCGACCCATTCTAAGCGGCGGGCGCGAACAACCGCAGCGCGCTCGACTTGCCGGCATTCAGTCGCCCCGGCCGACGGTTTTCGGCGTCAGGAACCGCACCAGGCGGGCCGGGGCACCGTTGAACCGGCGCCAATCGTCCAATGCCAGCGCCATGTGCACGAACGCGCAGGTCGGCAAGTGGCCCGGCCCGGGTCGCAGCACGAGCGCGGCGAGGTCTTCCAGGGCCGGATTGTGGCCGATCAGCGTCAGGCGGTCTTCGCTGCGCGCAGCGAGCCAGGCCAGCAACTCGCGACAATCGAACGTGTACAGGGCCGGGTCGATATCGATCGACGATGGTTGCGCGTCGGCCAGCAGTCCGTTCAGGGTCAGTTGCGCGCGGGCTGCCGTACTGCAAAAGACCGGTCCATCGAAAGCGCCGGCTTGCTGGATCGCGTCGCGCATGAGATCAAGCTGGCCGCGCCCGCGATCGTTCAGCGGGCGGTCGTGATCGCGAAGCTCCGGGTCGGCCCAGCTGGACTTGGCGTGGCGAATCAGAAAAAGCTCCTTCATCGGGCAGCGCGCAGGCCTTTCCAGTCTTCCAGGTCCAGATCGGGCCGTTGTGAACGGTAGCGCGCGTACAGATTGACGGCAATCGGATCTTCCAGGATGTCAACCTGAACGCCCTTCTCGCGCAGCAGCGACTCGTTGCCCGAGGCATTGGTGACATCGCCGACCACCACGCGCGCGAAACCGCGCATGTAGACCAGCGTGGCGCAGACATCGCAGGGGCTCAAGGAGGTATACAGCGTGGTTCGGCTGAAATCGATCCGGCCGGCGTCGCGCATGGCGGCGGTCTCGCCGTGGTTGTAGGGATGGTTTTCCTGCACCAGGGTGTTGTGACCCTTGCCGACGATCCGGCGGCTGGCGTTGTCGACGATGACCGCACCAATCGGACAACCGCCTTCGGCAAAGCTTTTTTGCGCCAGCAGAACCGCGATGCGCATGAAATCGGCATCCCCGAATTGCCGCGCGACTTCTTCGTCCATGAGCACCGGCAGGCTGCGGGTCGGCATGTGCGCGATGGCTGCCAGGGCCGCGTCGGTCACCTCGACGGCCGATGTGATGAGCTTTTCCATGGCTTGATCTTATTGCCGCTGAACGGCCTTTTCATAGAGCCCGGGGAAACGCCCGGCGGGATCGTATTCGCGCTTGAGCCTTTCATAGGCATCGCGATCGTAGTTGCGCCAGAACGCCGCCTCGTCGTAGGTGCTGCGCGAGTACAGGCTTTTCTTGCCGCCGTGGCGGGCGACCAGCTCCTCGACCCGGGCATTGTAGTGGCCGTCCGGCTCGGCCGAGCGGACCATGTCCCAGAAACCGAAGTTGATGTAGGGGGTGCCGGTTTGCAGGCTGAACAGCGAGAACCCGGTCTCGGGCACGACAAACGGACAGATCCACACCGGCCGGATGCCGATTTCGGCCTCGAAGTCTTTCAGAAACGCCCCCGCGCTGGCGATCGGGATATCGACGTCCTGGATGACCGACTCGGTGCGCGGTCGAAACGAGTGCAGCAGGCGCAACGGCCATCGCCGGGCGGCGCGCATGATTTTCTGGTAGGTCACGCTGGACAGGCGCTTGCGCCCGAGCAGCAGCCGCACGGGCGCCAGATGCGCACCGACGTTCCTGCTGCACCAGAACCAGTCGGTATCCCAGCGCCAGAGATAGTCGTGAGTGGTCAGGAAATCCTCGCGCCGGTCGCGCAGGCTTTGCCAGTACTGTCGCATCCAGGTGTAGTCGGAGGTCCCGGCGCCCGAGGGCAGAGCGTCGGTAAAGCGGCCGCAGCCGAGGACGAACTGTCCGGGCGCGAAATAGACCGCTTCCAGGTAATCGCAATCCGGCTTCGCGCACTGTGCCGCGATCGCTGCGAACAACTCGTCCGGCTCGCTGAACGCGGTGTACTGAAGGTGCACGTACGGCCTGGTCGGAATCAGGCGAACGCGAACCCGGGTGGCGTAGCCAAGACTGCCGTAGGAGTTCGGAAAGCCGTAGAACAGGTCCGGGCGACGATCGCGCGAACAGGTCAGTACCCGACCGTCGGCGATCAACACGTCGAGTTCGTCGACGGTGTCGTGGACCAGTCCGTAGCGGAAAGAACTCGACTCGATGCCGATCCCGGTGACCGCACCACCCACGGTGATGCTCTTGAGCTCAGGGACGACGGCCGGGGCGAGCCCGTGCGGAAGCGTCGCATCGACCAGTTCGGCATACGTCGTCATGCCCTCGACCTCGGCGATGCGGCGGTCGCCATCGATCTCGATGACATGGTTGAGCGACCCGCCGTCGATCGCGGCATGGGCGCCTTCCTCGCGCGGCCGGAACAGGTTGCTGGTCGACTTGCGCAGGCGCACGCGCCCGGAGGAATCGGCAAGTTCGCCGGCGATCGATTCGAGCCGGGCCCGATAAGCGTCCCAGGCCGGGCTGCTCATCGCACCGGCCTGTAGCGCGGCACATCGCCATGACTCAACACCAGCTGCCAAAGGTGCAGGCCGCGGGCGCGGAAAGCGCCGGCGCAACTCAACAGGTAATAGCGCCACATGCGATAGAAGCGCTCGTCGAGTTGCTCGCTGTCTTTGAGTTGCGGCCAGGCGGCGACGAAGTTCGCTTCCCAGTTCATCAGCGTGCGGTCGTAGTCGGGCCCGAAGTTGTGCCAGTCCTCGAGCACGAACAGTCCTTCCCTGGCCCGGGCAAGCTGGCGCTCGGATGGAATCACACCACCGGGAAAGATGTACTTGTTGATCCAGCGATCGGCCCGCGTGCGACTGATGTTGCCGCCGATGGTGTGGATCAGGGCCAGGCCGCCGGCTTTCAG
>JAWLFD010000016.1:0-19212 GCA_041685745.1 Wenzhouxiangella sp. | reverse complement strand
CCGGCGGCGACGGTCAGGTTGAAGCCGTTCAGGACCCACGGCAGTTCGGGCCGGTAACGAAAATACACGTCCTCGATGACCAGATCGCGTCCGCGGGCGGTTTGTGCGTCTTCGGCAACGGGCAGACGCGGCTTGTCGGCGGTCAGCGAGGCGATTCGACGATGCGCGCCGCGGCACTGCTCCAGCTTGCGCCACGCTGCGGGCAGGGTCTGCCAGGCTTCACCCAGGCCGAGCGTGGTCAGGACCGCAAGACCCAGTACCGGCCCGGAGATCAGCCCTTGCTGAAACAGGCCGATGCCCAGGATGAGCACCAGCCAAACGGCGAGGAAACCGGTCATGGTGACCATCCCCTGGCTGAGCGCGTCCAGCCGCGCCAGCTTTTCCTGGAGACCGATGGTGCGGGCCGACTGCGCGAGCAGTCGCTGGCGCTGTGTCGCGACCCGGTCGTAGGCGATCAGATCGGACAGGCTCTCAAGGCTCTCGCTGGCTTCACGCCGGAGTACGGGCAGCGTTTCGACGAGCTGATGACTGGCCTGCCGGCCGCGCCGGCGACCGAGTTCGGCCAGGGCCGGGTTGACCAGAAGCAGCCCCAGCACCGCGAGCGCGGTCCAGGCATCGAGCAGGATTCCGAACAATCCGGCGACCGCCATGGTCAGCATCAGCGCGGCCGCGGTCGGTCCGGCCACGCCGATGAACAGGTGATCGAGGGTGTCGACATCCGTGGTCAGGCGATTGAGGGTGTCGCCGCGGCGAAGGCCGCGCAGCTGATACTCGTCGAGGTTGAGCAGTCGATTGAAGACCTGTCCGCGCAGATCCGTCAGCAGCCGAAAAGTGGCCTCGTGGGTGATCAGTCTCTCCAGGTAGCGCGACACCGTGCGGACCACGGCGGCCAGGCGAATACCGGCGCCCGGAGTGAAAATGTCCAGGGCGCCGATCAGGCCAAGGCCGGCGAGCGCGCTGGCGGTGATGAACCAGCCTGACAGTCCGAGCAGAGCGGTTCCGGCGATCAGGCTCAGGACCATCAGCAGCGTGCCGGCCAGCAGCCACCACCGTCGGCGGCCGAGGAGGCTGCTCAGCTTGAGTTCCGAATCATGCATCGCTGGCCTCCAGGCGCCCGTTGCGCAGGACGAGGACGCGATCCGCCCAGTCTCGGGCCCGTTCGCTGTGGCTGATGCAGATCACCGACATCGGGTTGTCTGCCAGGGCTTGTTCCAGCGCGTGCCAGACCTCGTCCCCGGTCGCATCGTCCAGGCTCGCGGTCGGCTCGTCCAGAAGCAGCAGCCGATAGGGTCTGAGCAGCACCCGGGCCAGCGCGATGCGGCGTGCCTGGCCGCCGGAAATGCCGAACGCGTCCTGTCCGATTCTGGTGTCCAGGCCGTCCGGCAGGTCGTCGATGAACTTTTCGAGCCCGGCGCGGCGCGCTGCGGCGAGAACCTGTTGATCGTCGGCCTCCGGGTCCGGCAGGCGAATGTTGTCGGCGATGCTGGCCGGAAGCAGCAGGGGATGCTGGCCCAGGTAGCCTCGTATGCTGGCCAGCTGGGCGCTGCTGAACCGGTTCAGATCCTGGTTGTCGATCCGGATGCTGCCCTGGTCCGGCTCGGCGAAGCCGGCCACCAGGCCCAGCAGGGTGCTCTTGCCGCTGCCGCTGGCACCGGTGATCAACAGCCTTTCGCCCGGCGCGATGTCCAGGTCGATACCTGTGAGCACTTCCGGGCGGCCCGGAAAGCCCAGGCGCAGATCACGGATCGCAATCGAGCAGGGCGCCGTCGGCAGGCGGTCGCTTTCGGTGTCCGGCTCGGCGCGGGCCGGTTTTGCGGCCAGCTGTTCGCGCAGCGAGCCGACCGCGGCCAGTGCTCCGGCTCGATCGTGCCAGAACTGGGCCAGGGTTCGCATCGGATTGAAGAACTCCGGCGCCAGCAGCAGGATGAACAGGCCCTTGAACAGGGTCAGCGACGGGGCGGTGGCAAACTCGATCATGCCGAGCAGGCCCAGGCCAATGTAGATGGCCAGGGTAGCGATCGCCACGGCGGCGAAAAACTCCAGCACGGCCGAGGACAGAAAGGCCACCCGAAGCACCCGCATGGTGCGCACCCGGAACTGTTCGGACAACTCGCCGATGCGCGCGCCTTCCCGACGCTCGGCGCCGAAGCGTTTCAGCGTGTCCAGTCCGCGCAATCGATCGAAGAAAATCCCGCTCAGGCGCGCCAGCGCATCCTGCTGCTGGCGACTGACCTGGCTTGCGCCGATGCCGATGATGATCATGAAGGCCGGAATGATCGGCGCGGTGATCAGCAGCAACAGCCCGGACAGCCAGTCGGTGGGAAAAACCGCGATCAGAATGAATAACGGCACCAGCAGCGCCACCGCCGACTGGGGCAGGTAGCGCGAGTAGTAAGGGTCGAGGTGGTCGACCTGCTCGATCAGGCTGCTGGTGATCTGGCCGGTGCCGGAGTGAGCCGCGTGCAGCGGGCCGGCGCGGGCCACGGTGGTAAACAGATCATGGCGCAACTGCTGGCGAATGAGGCTGGAGGCTCTCGCGGTAAGCTGACTGCGCAGACTCACCACACCGGCGCGCAGCATCCAGGCCAGCAACAGGGCGGCCAGGGCGAGGACCAGCGCCGATCCCTCGGCCCCGTGCACGATCACGGCAGAGAGAATCCAGGCCAGCAGACCGGCCTGGACCAGAATGGCTGCACCCTCGACTGCGGCCAGCGCAAACGAAGAGGGCACCAGCCAGGATGGTGCCCTCTCGTTGAGCCACTGGCGATGGCCGGTGCTAGTGGCCAGCGTAGCCTGCCCCGGGCCGGACCTTGCCGCGGAAGACCCAGTAGGTCCAGGCCGTATAGCCGAGCACGATCGGGATCAGGAACAGGAAACCGATCAGCAGGAACAACTGGCTGCCCGGGTCCGAGGAGGCATCCCAGAAAGTGTAGTTGGGCGGTACCGCGTACGGCCACATGCTGATCAGGATGCCGAGATAGAACATGGCGAAAAGAACCATTGAGCCGATGAACGGCGAGCCTTCGGCGCGCTTGCGCAGTCGGGTGAAAATCCAGCCGGCGAACGCAACGGTCACGAACGGGAAGATCCAGAGCCAGCCGATATTGTCGAACCAGCGGCTCATGACCCGTTCGTTCGTCAACGGTGTCCACAGGCTGACCACGATGAAAAAGACCAGAACCGCGCCCAGCAGCCACGGCGCGATCTTGTAGGCCCAGTCCTGGGTGCGACCCTCGGTCTTCATGATCGTCCAGGTCACCCCCAGCAGCGCGTAGCCGGCCACCACGCCCAAACCCGTCATCAGGGTAAACGGCGTGAGCCAGTCGAACGCGCCGCCGACATAGCGAAAGTTCTCGGTCTCGAAGCCCTGAACATAGGCCCCGATCACGGCGCCCTGGGCGAACGACGCCACCGTGGAACCGCCGAAGAACGAGTAGTTCCAGAGATGCTTGTTCTTGGTCGCCTTGAATCGGAACTCGAACGCAATGCCGCGGAAGATCAGACCCGCCAGGAGCAGGAACACGCCGATGTAGAGGGCCGGTAAAAAGACCGTGTAGATCAGCGGAAACGCCGCCAGCAGGCCCGCCCCGCCGAGAATCAGCCAGGTCTCGTTGCCGTCCCAGACCGGCGCCACCGAGTTCATCATCAGGTCGCGCGACTCCTCGTCCGGTGCGAACGGAAAAAGAATGCCGACCCCGAGATCGAAGCCGTCCATGAGGACGTACATGAAAACGCCCAGGCCAATCAGGGCCACCCAGATCAATGTCAGGTCTATCAGTCCCATGTTCAGCTCCCTGCCGCGCTCGGCGCTTCGTCAAGACTATTGGATGCCGCCGACCAGGGTCGCTTGGGTCTGGCGTCACTGCCTTCGCTGCGCTTGTCGAGCGGATCCGGCCCGCCCTCGACCACCTTGCGCAGGTAGTACAGGCCGGCCGAGAAGACGACCGCGTAGACGGCGATGTAGCCGATCAGCGTCACCAGGGCCATCCACCCGGTCACCGACGGCGTGACCGCCTCGTCGAGTTGCATCAGCCCCTGGATCATCCAGGGCTGCCGGCCGACCTCGGTGACGAACCATCCGGTCAGGACGGCCACGAAGGGCGCCGGGATCAGCCAGGTGTAGGCTTTCAGCAGAAGCGGCGAATCGAACAGTCGGCCGCGATACAGCTGGAGGGCCGAGAACAGCGAGATGGCGATGAAGATCATTCCCAGCCCGACCATGATGCGGAAGCTCCAGAACACGATCCCGACCGGCGGCCGTTCGTCGGCGGGAACCTCGAGCAGGCCGGGCACGACGCCATCGACACTGTGGGTCAGCACGATGCTGGCCAGGTACGGAATCTTGATTTCGAAATGATTGGTTTCGTTGGCCGCGTCGGGAATGGCGAACAGGACCAGCGGCGCGGCGGACTTGGTTTCCCAGGCGCCCTCCATTGCCGCGACCTTGACCGGCTGGTTCTCGAAGGTATTCAGACCGTGTTCATGGCCGACCAGCAACTGCATCGGGGTGACGACGGCAAGCATCACGACACACATCTTCAGTGCCTTCTTGCTGGTCTCCGGATGACTGCCCTTGAGCAGATAGAGGGCACTGACGCCGGCAACGACGAAGCCGCCGGTAATGAAAGAGGCCAGCGCCATGTGGGCAAAGCGATACGGGAACGACGAATTGAAGATCGCCTGCGTCCAGGAGGTCATCTGGATCATTCCATCGACCATCTCGACGCCCGCGGGGGTATGCATCCAGCTGTTGGCCGACAGGATCCAGAACGACGAAATGAACGTGCCGATGGCGACCATGCAGGCCGAGAACAGGTGCAGGCCGCGCGGAACCTTGTCGCGTCCGAACAGCAACACGCCGAGGAAGGTGGCTTCGAGGAAGAAGGCGGTCACGACTTCGTAGCTCAGGACCGGCCCGAGGAAGTTCGAAGCCGAGTAGGCGAAATTGGACCAGTTGGTGCCGAACTGGAACGCCATCACGATACCGGAGACCACACCCATGCCGAACACGACCGCGAAGACCTTGGTCCAGAACTTCGACAGTTTCAGGTAGACCGGGTTGTCGGTACGGTAATACAGGCCTTCGAGGACCGCCACATAAGCCGCCAGGCCGATGGTGAAGACCGGGAAAATGGCGTGGAAGGAGACAACGAAGGCGAACTGAAAACGCGAGATGAGAACCGGATCAAGATCCATGTTGAACGTCCTTGTTTAGGCACTCGCGAAGTATACATCAGGGACCTCGCGATCGAATCAATCTGGAACAATATATCGCGGCCTCAGGACCCGCTCATCTCGGCGAGCAGCTCGGCCTGGTGGGCTTCGGTCAGCGGCTCGATGACATTGTCCAGGCCGCCGTCGAGCACGCTGTCGAGCTCGTACAGGGTCAGGCCGATCCGGTGATCGGTAATCCGGCCCTGGGGGAAGTTGTAGGTCCGGATTCGCTCGGAGCGATCGCCCGAACCGACCTGCAGCTTGCGATCGGCCGCGCGCTGGGAACGCTGGCTTTCGCGCTCGGCTTCGAGCAGGCGGGCGCCGAGAAGGCTCATCGCGCGCGCCCTGTTCTTGTGCTGCGAGCGCTCGTCCTGGCATTCGACCACGATGCCGCTGGGCAGGTGGGTGATGCGAATCGCCGAGTCGGTGGTGTTGACATGCTGGCCGCCGGCGCCTGAGGAGCGGTAGGTGTCGACCCTGAGGTCATTGGCGTTGATGTCGATGGCGTCGACCTCGTCGACTTCCGGCAGGATCGCGACCGTGCAGGCCGAGGTATGGATGCGACCCTGGGACTCGGTCGCGGGTACCCGCTGTACCCGGTGGGTCCCGGACTCGAATTTCAGCCGTGAGTAGGCCCCCCGACCGGTGATCCGGGCAATGACCTCGCGGTATCCGCCAGCGTCATTTTCCTGAGCCGAGAGAACCTCGACCTGCCAGCCCTGGCGCTCGGCGAAGCGGCCGTACATGCGCAGCAGGTCGCCGGCGAAGATGCCGGCTTCCTGGCCCCCCGTGCCGGCCCGAATCTCGAGAAAGATATTGCGATCGTCATTGGGATCGCGTGGCAGCAGGAGCCGTTGCAGTTCGCTTTCCAGCGCGACCTGTCGACGCTCGGCTTCGGCGATTTCCTCGCGCGCGAGCTGGCGCAGGCTGTCATCGTTTTCGGCCAGCATTTCGCGGGCATCGCGGCGGGCCGTCTCGCATTCCAGGTAGGTGCGCCAGACGCCGATCACCGGGTCGAGTTCGGCGTACTCGCGCGACAGCGCCTGAAAGCGGGGTTGGTCGGCGATGGTCTCGGGATCGGCCAGCAGCCGGGCGAGTTCCTCGAAGCGTTCGCTGGCCAGTTCCAGACGCTGGCGCATACCGGTGTCCATGCCGCTTCAGTCCCGGTCCAGGAAATAGAAGCGCGCGGCCTCGAGCAGGGCCTCGTCGTCGCTTTCGGCGGCCTGGCGCAGGCGAATGCTGGGCCCGTGCAGCAGGCGGTTGACCAGCTTGTGGCCCATCCGCCGGACCACGGCCTCGGCTTCCTTGCCGGCGGCCAGATCCTGAATGGCCTGCTCCAGCAGATCGTCTCGTTCCTGCTGGGCGCGTTGGCGCAGTTCCTTGAGGGTTGCGCTGGTGCTTTGCAGTCGCAGCCAGCGTTCGAAGGTGGTGACCTCGGCTTCGATGATCTCCATGGCCTTCTGCAGTGCCGCCATGCGCTGCTTGTGACCGGACTCGACGATCGCATGAAGGTCATCGATGGTGTAGAGGAACAGATCGCCGAGATCGCCGGCGGTCGGGTCGATGTTGCGCGGGACCGACAGGTCGAGCGCGAACATGGGCCGATGACGACGGCTGGCCAGGGCGGTCTTGATCATCGGTCGGGTCAGAATCGGCTCCTTGCTGCCGGTGCAGGCCAGCACCATGTCGTGCTCGGGCAGCAAGCGGGGCAGTTCATCGAGGGTATAGGGCCGGGCGGCGAATCGTTCGGCCAGGGTTTCGGCGCGCTCGATGCTTCGGTTGGCGATGCTCATGCCGCGGATGCCGCTGTCCCCGAAGTGGATTGCGCAGTCCTCGATCATCTCGCCGGCGCCGATCAGGAGCACGCGCAGGCGGTCCAGCGATCCGAAAATCTGACGCGCCAGCCGCATGGCCGCGAAGGGCAGCGTGACCGGATTCTGGCCGATACCCGTTTCCGAGCGCACGCGCTTGGATCCGGCGAAGGCGTGCTGGAACATTCGGTCGAGCTTGCTGTCGAGCGTATCGGTGTCGCGCGCGAGTTGCCAGGCCTGCTTGACCTGTCCGGCGATCTGCGGCTCTCCGACCACCATGGAGTCGGCCCCGCAGACGACTTTCATCAGGTGAAAGATGCCGGCGGACTGCTCGAGGTGGTAGAGATGTTCCTGGAACTGGCCGGGATCGAGCCGGTGCCAGGCATGCAGCCAGTCGGTGATCAGGCGGGTCGAAGGGCGCTGGCTGGAGGTGAAGATTTCGGTCCGGTTGCAGGTGCTGACGATCGCGCAGCCATCGATTCCCGGGGTGGCGGCCAGGCTTCGCAAGGCATCCGGAAGGCTGTCGGCCGGAAAGGCAAGCCGCTCCCGAATGGCTATCGGTGCAGTGTGATGACTGATTCCAACGACCGACAAGGACATGCTGATAGACTTTTGGGCGAACCTTTCATTGTGGCGCCGAATATGACGCAGATCAAGCCAGCTCTGGCCGGCATCCTGGTAATGCTTATCACCGCCTGCGGGCTGACGCCGGTGGCGGAACGTGACGATTCCGGATCCAGTGAGGAAACAGCAGCATCCTACACCGAAGACGAATGGTCCGAGGAGGTTCTGTTTCATCTTCGCGCCGCCGAGCAGGCCGGCGGTGGCGACGAGCACCGGCAGGCGATCCGCCGGCTGCTCGATGCCGCGCGTGAACAGCAGGACCCTGAGCTGGTGCGCCAGGCGGCGGGCATGGCCTGGCGCACCGGTCATTGGGATGGCCTGATCGAGGCCACGGACGTCTGGCTGGAGCAGGAGCCTGCAAGCGCCGACGCGCGACGTCTGGGCATTCTTGCCCGGCTCAACGCCGGTCGCTCCCAGGCGGCGGTGGCCGCGATGCGGCGCTGGCTGGAAGAAAACCCCGACGATGCCGACCGCCTGCTGCAGCGTGACCTCGTTCAGATCCTCGCTGCCGCGGATTCAGTCGAACAGGCGCCGCAGCACCTCGATGCCTTGATTGAAGCAGCCGGCTACGACCCGGACGGGGTCGCCGCGCTTTCGGCGCGCAGTCGCCTGTCCTGGGAAACCGGGGATTCCGGGCAGGCAATGGAACTCGCGCTCAGGGCTGCCGACCTCGGCGGCGGGCGTGATCACCTGGCCTGGGCCGCTCAGCTTGCCTCAGCGCTGGAGGATGACGAGACGGCGCTGGCTCTTTATCGGCGGGCGCAAACCGTCGCCCCGGATGAGTGGACCCTGGTTCTGGCACAGGCGCAGGCGTTGCGCAACCTCGATCGACTGGACGAGGCGCTGGCGGTGTTGTCGGAGCTGCCGGACAACCCGGACGTGCTCTACAGTCGGGCCAGCTACCACTTCGAGTCGGGCCAGAAGGAAAAAGCCGAGGATGCATGGCGGCAACTGGCTGCCTGGGCCCCGGTGGAGGATGTCGATCAGCACGCCTTCATGGTGGCCTGGCTGGCCGAATCCCTTGAGCTTCGGGAAGAAGCTGCGGTCTGGTATGCGCGCGTTCGCAGCGGGCCCCAGGTCGATCGTGCGATGATTCGGCGCGCGGTATTGCTGGCCGCCGACGATCGCCTGGCCGAGGCCCGCGAACTGCTCAAGCTCGCCCGCGATACCGAGCAGCGCGATCAGCGCGAGCGCGCCTACCTGGTCGAAGCCGAGCTTCTGGGCGAGCAGGAGCAGTTCGAGCAGGCGCTGAGCCTGTTGAGCAGCGCCCTGCGCGAGTCGCCGAACAGCGTCGCGCTTCTGTATGCGCGCGCCATCATTGCCGTGGAGTCCGATGATCTCGATCTGGCCGAACAGGACCTGCGCCGGATCATCCGCATCGACGGGGAGAACGCCATGGCGCTCAACGCCCTGGGCTACACCCTCACCGATCGCACCAGCCGGCACAGCGAAGCCTACCGCCTGATCCGCCGCGCCCTGGAGCTGGCACCGGACGAGCCGGCGATCCTGGACTCGATGGGCTGGGTTTATTTTCGTCTCGGTCAGCCCGAAACCGCCCTGCCATACCTGGAGCGGGCCTTTGCCGGCGACGACAACCCGGAGATCGCGGCTCATCTGGCCGAGGTGCTGTGGCATCTCGACCAGGCGGAGCGGGCCGGTGAGCTGCTCCGCGAGGCCAGTCTGCGCCACCCGGGCAACGATGACCTGCAAGACCTCGTGCAGCGCCTGGAGATCACTCTGTGAATACTCGATCGGCCCGTGTTCTTCTCCTCGCTGTGGGTCTGAGTCTTGTGCTGGGAGCCTGTGCAGTGCGCGAACAGCGCGCCCAGGGGGAATGGCTGGCCGAGCGCGAAGACTGGTTCGCAAACTACCCGGACTGGCGCGTGACCGGACGACTTTCGGTGTCTGACGGCGAGCGGGGTGGACAGATGTCGTTCGACTGGCGCGGCCAGGGTCGGCAGCACGACCTGCGCCTGCGCAGCGTGGTCGGCGGGAAAAGTTGGCGGTTGATGTTCAACGAGCGCGGAGCGCTGATCGAAGGCAGCGACGTTGGTCTGGTCCGGGCCGATGACCCGGACGTGCTGGCGGCCGAAATCGTGGGCTGGCCGATACCGGTCAGCCAGCTGGCCTACTGGCTTCGGGGGCTGACCGCTTCCGATGCCGATCGGGTGACCTTCGCTGCTGACGGCACCATGGCCACGATCGGCCAGGGAGACTGGACGCTGGAATACGTGCGCTACGACCAGCCGGGGTCCGGTCCGCTGATGCCGGAGCGGGTCGAGGCGCTCAGCGCGCCGTACCGCGTAAGGATGATCCTGCGAACCTGGCGGTGGATGGACCCGGCTCCCTGAAATGCCGTTATAATGCAGCGCGTCGGCGGGCCGGTCCGGCGGCAGACGAGCCGACGTATACTGCTGGGACGTCGCCAAGCTGGTTAAGGCACGGGGTTTTGATCCCCGCATTCGCAGGTTCGAGTCCTGCCGTCCCAGCCATTTCCCTGACTACCGGACGTTCAAAAGCGAGGCGGTGCGCTCTTGACAGATTCATCCCTGATGGTCTTTTCCGGCAACGCCAATCCGGCGCTGGCCGCCGCTCTTGCGCGTTCTCTCGGCGTTCCCCTGGGTCGCGCCAACGTCGGTCGCTTCAGCGACGGCGAAACCATGGTCGAAATCATGGAAAACGTGCGCGGCCGGGATGTCTACGTGATCCAGCCGACCTGCTCGCCGGCCGCGGAAAACTTCATGGAGCTGCTGGTCATGATCGACGCGCTAGCGCGGGCCTCGGCCTGGCGCCTGACCGCGGTGATCCCCTATTTCGGTTACGCGCGACAGGACCGCCGTCCGCGCTCGGCGCGGGTGCCGATCACGGCCAAGGTGGCAGCGCGCATGATCGGCGCCGTGGGGACCGACCGCGTGGTCACCGTGGATCTGCACGCAGACCAGATCCAGGGGTTCTTCGACATCCCCGTCGACAACGTCTATGCCTCGCCGCTGACGCTGGCCGATATCTGGAAGCAGTACAGCGCCGAAGAAATCATCGTGGTCTCGCCCGACGTGGGCGGCGTGGTCCGGGCCCGGGCCATCGCCAAGCGTCTCGATGCCGACCTGGCGATCATCGACAAGCGGCGTCCGCGCGCCAACGAGGCCACGGTGATGAATCTGATCGGCGACGTGCGCGGCAAGATCTGCGTGCTCGTCGACGACATGATCGACACCGCCGGTACGCTGTGCGCGGCTGCCGGGGCGCTCAAGGATGCCGGGGCGCTCAAGGTGGTCGCCTACTGCGTGCACCCGGTGCTTTCGGGCCGGGCGATCGAGAACATCAGCAATTCCCGCCTCGACGAGATCGTCGTCACCGACACCATTCCGCTGAGTCAGGAAGCGCTCGACTGCGGCCGCATCCGCCAGCTCTCGGTGGCCCAGATGCTGGCCGAAACCCTCCGCCGGATGTCGGAAGGCGAGTCGGTCAGCTCGATGTACGTCGACTGATTTTCGGCCCTTCGACCTCAGTGGCCGATCTGGCCGTCGACGAAGTCCAGGATCGCATCGTATAACTCGACCCGGTTGTCCACGTCGAAAAAGCCGTGGCCTTCGTCCTGCTTGATCATCCAGCGGTAGGGCTTGTCGAGGGCCTCCAGGGCATCGCGCAGGCGTTCGGCGTGGCCGACGGGTACACGCACGTCGCTGCCGCCGTGGACGATGAAGACCTCGTCTTCGACCCGATCGGCCAGATGAACCGGTGAGTGGGCCTCCAGCCCGTCCGCGCTGGCGGCAACGTGGCTGCTCATGAAGCGCTCGAAGCCCATGCGCGAGGCGCGGTCGGTGCCGCGCGAGAAGTCCGAGCCGTCCCCCTCGCGGAACCAGACCAGGTCGTAGACCCCGACGATGCCGATCCCGCACTGGTAGAGCTCGGGTGCGGTGATCAGCCCCATGAGCGTGGCGTAGCCGCCGTAGCTGCCGCCCATGATGCAGATCCGCTCCGGATCGGCGATGTCCTGCTCGATCGCCCAGCGGGTCGCGTCGGTGACGTCGTTCTGCATCGCCTGGCCCCACTGGCGCCAGCCCTTGCGAACGAAATCCTCGCCGCGATTGCCGGAGCCGCGGAAGTTGACCTGCAGGGTGGCGTAGCCGTGGTGGGCGAAGAACTGCGCTTCGGGGTTGAACCCCCAGTAGTCGGCGATGCCGAACGGACCGCCGTGGACGTTGACGATCAGCGGCAGCGGCTGGTCGGCTTGCTGCGGCGTGGTCAACAGGCCGTGCAGGCTCAGACCGTCGCGGGCCGGGATTTCGACCGGTCGCATCGGACTCAGGCGGTCCTTGTCCAGTTGCGGCCGGGTCGCGGCCAGGAATTCGGCCTGCAGCTTGTCGGTGTGGAACAGAAAGAACTCGCCGGGGTTGCGATCACCGCGCACGAACAGCACTGCGCGCTTGCCGTCGCGCGAAAACGACGTCAGGCTGACGTCGTTGTCGGGAAACGTTCGCGCCAGCTGGGTGAGCAGGCCGGCATCGGGATGCTCGGCGATCTTGTCTTCAAAAAACGCATAGGTTCGGGGGCCGAAGCGGCTGAACACGCCCAGCACCTCGCCATCGTGGCCGTACAGCCCGCCGCCGACGTCGACCCGGGGATGGCGGAACAGCAGCTCCAGCGCACCGCTTGCGAAATCGTAGCGAAAGGCACCGGCCCGATCGTTTTCGGCCATGTCATGGTTGGAGAGAAAGTACATCCGCTGGTTGTCGGCGCTGAAGCCGAGCGGGATGATGGACGGCCGCTGCCGCTCGGAGTCGACCTGGAGTTCACGCCATTCGCCGTCGTGCTTGACGAACAGGTTGAACTCCAGCTCGTCGAACTCCTCGGCGTCGATGAACTCGATCGCCGCGCGCAGCTCGCCGGCGTTGTCGGCGATGAACGCGCTGATATTGCGGCTGGGTGGGCGATCGGCCAGAAAGCGGGTGCGGCCATCGAACACGTTGAGCAGCATGGCGCTGGGCTCGCCGCCGTCGGCCATGTGGTAGCGGGCGATGAGGATGTGATCGGGGTCATCGGGCAGCGCATGCAGGACCTGGTAGCCGGCCAGGTTACCGGCGCCGAAGATTTCCTGGCGCTGGCTGCCGTCGATATTGGCCGCATACAGCGGTCTGGGTCCGGTCCGAACGGTATCGAGATTGCCGGTCACGGTGGCTACCGACATCACCACCCGCGAGTCGCTCGCCCACCAGAAACCCTGAACGTGCTGGTTGTCGCCGAACCCGAACGGCGCGGTTGTCAACTGCATGGATTCCAGGTTCAGCACGGTCAGCTGCACCTGCGAACCGGTTTCGAAGGTGAACGCGACATGCTCGCCGTCCGGCGAGATCAGCATGTTGCGCACCTGCGCGTTATCGAAGAAATGCCGCGTTGGAATCGATTCGGCCGGCGTCTGCAGGGACAGGCAGGCCAACAGCAGGCCGAGGCAGAAATGGCGCGTTGTGATCATGGCAGAATGAGGCTGTGATTCGGACCACGCAAGATTATGGCATGCTGATGGACATCAGCCTGCCGCGCGGACCGCGGCGCCGTTCCGTGGCATGCGCAGGCAGTGGTAATCTCAACAATCATCGCGATCCGGATTCTCGGTGACGAGGGTCGCGGCAAGCTTTTTGGGCAGCAGCAGGGAGAGACCGTATGGAACGCAGCGAAATCAAGCAAGTCCTGTCCGAGCAAAGTCTTTTTGCCGGATTGCCAGACGAGCAGTTGCAGACGCTGGCCGCGCACGCGCGCCAGCGCGAATTCGACTCCGGTGACGTTGTGGCCAGCCAGGGGGCGCCTGCCGAAAGCTTTTTCCTGATCCTGGAAGGAGCCCTGGTGGTCGAAGTACCGGCCTTGACCGGACCGAAGCTGGAGATCACGCGGCTCGGCGCCGGAGAGGTCTTCGGATGGTCCTGGCTGATCGCACCCTACGAATGGCATTTCCACGCCCGCGCCTCCGGGCCGACCAGGGTCCTCGAATTCGACGGCAAGGCCTTGCTGGAGCGATGTGAGACCGATCCAGCCTTCGGATATCCTCTGCTGAGGCGCTTCTCGGAGCTGATGGCAAGGCGCCTGGACGCGGCCCAACGCAAGATGATGGACCAGTGGAGCCCGCCGGGTTTTGCCTGATCGCCGGCGACAAGTTTGAAAAAAGCCGGCCCCGGGGCCGGCTTTTTGGTTTGTCTTACCTGATGGTTGTCGGTCTCAGGCCGCCTGTGCGGCTTCTCCGGGATCGCCGCCGGCCATCTGGCGCAGCACGTAGTGCAGGATGCCGCCGTGGCGGTAGTACTCGATTTCCTTGGGCGTGTCCAGGCGAACGCGGGCGGTGAACTCGATCTTCGAGCCGTCCGACTTCGTGGCCGTGACATCGACCTGCCTGGCCGTACCGTCGCCCAGGCCCACGATGTCGAAGGTTTCGGTGCCGTCCAGCCCCAGGGATTCGGGCGTCTCGCCGTCCATGAAGTTCAGCGGCAGCACGCCCATGCCGACCAGGTTGGAGCGGTGGATGCGCTCGAAGCTCTCGCAGATGACCGCCTTGATGCCGAGCAGGCGAGTGCCCTTGGCCGCCCAGTCGCGCGAGGACCCCGAGCCGTATTCCTTGCCGGCGATGACGATCAGCGGCGTGCCGTCGGCCTGGTACTTCATGGCCGCGTCATAGATCGGCATCACCGCATCGTCGGGCAGATACTTGGTGAAACCACCCTCGGTCTCCGGCGCGATCTGGTTGCGGATGCGCACGTTGGCGAAGGTGCCGCGCATCATCACCTGGTGATTGCCCCTGCGCGAGCCGTAGGAGTTGAAGTCCACGGGTTTGACGCCGTGCTCCTGCAGATACTGTCCGGCCGGTGAATCCGGCTGGATCGATCCGGCCGGCGAGATGTGGTCGGTGGTGACCGAGTCGGCCAGCTTGGCCAGCACGCGCGCGCCGCGGATGTCGGATACACCCGGCAGTTCCATGTCCATGCCCTCGAAATAGGGCGGGTTCTGGACGTAGGTCGAGTCGTCGTTCCAGGCAAACATCTCGCCGGTGGGTGTGTCCATGCGCTTCCAGCGCTCGTCGCCTTCGAAGACGTTCTTGTAGGAACTCTGGAACATGTCCGAAGACACGTTGTCGGCGATGAATTCCTGCAGCTCCCTGGCGTCCGGCCAGATGTCCTTGAGATAGACCGGGTTGCCGTCGGCATCTTCGCCGAGCGGGTCGTTGACCAGGTCGGCATCCATCCGCCCGGCGATCGCGTAGGCCACGACCAGCGGCGGTGAGGCCAGGTAGTTCATCTTGATTTCCGGATGAATGCGACCTTCGAAGTTGCGGTTGCCCGACAGCACCGAGCAGACCACCATGTCGCGATCCTTGATCGCCGCCTCGATGGCTTCGGGCAGGGGGCCTGAGTTGCCGATGCAGGTCGTGCAGCCGTAGCCGACGGTGAAAAAACCCAGGGCTTCCAGATCGTCGACCAGGCCGGCCGATTCCAGGTAGTCGGTCACGACCTTCGAACCCGGCGCCAGCGAGGTCTTGACCCACGGTTTGACGGTCAGTCCTCTTCGCCGGGCGTTGCGCGCCAGCAGGCCCGCGCCGAGCATCACGGCCGGGTTGGAGGTGTTGGTGCACGAGGTGATCGCCGCGATCACGACGGCGCCGTCGGAGAGCCGGAAGGACTGGTTCTTGTAGGTGACTTCGGCGCAGCCGGCGGGCAGCCTGGCACCGACGGCGGTGCTTCCGCCTTCACCGGCAAAGCGCGCCTCTTCCTTGCTGTGGGCGTCGTCGCGATCGGTGGTCATCGCGGTCTTGGCAGCCAGGAAATCGTTTTTTGCGTTGCTCAGCAGCACTCGGTCCTGGGGGCGTTTCGGGCCGGCCAGGCTGGGCACCACGGTGCCCATGTCGAGTTCGATCACGTTGGTGTAGGCCGGGTCTGCGTCGCCGTCTTCGCGCCAGAGCCCCTGGGCGCGGGCATACGCCTCGACCAGTTCGCGGCGCTCGGTATCGCGCCCGGACAGTTCCAGGTAGCGGATGGTTTCGGCGTCGATCGGGAAGATGGCGCAGGTCGATCCGAACTCCGGCGACATGTTGCCGATGGTCGCGCGGTCGGCCAGCGGCAGGTGCGACAGGCCGTCGCCGAAGAACTCGACGAACTTGCCGACCACGCCCTGCTCGCGCAGGATCTGGGTAATGGTCAGGACCAGGTCGGTCGCCGTGGTCCCTTCGGGCAGTTTGCCGACGAGCTTGAAGCCGATCACCTGCGGGATCAGCATGGAGATGGGCTGGCCGAGCATGGCGGCTTCGGCCTCGATGCCGCCCACGCCCCAGCCGAGTATGCCGAGGCCGTTGATCATGGTGGTATGCGAGTCGGTGCCGACCACCGTGTCGGGCCAGGCCAGCAGCTCGCCGTCGACCTCTTGCCCGAAGACCACCCGCGACAGATGCTCCAGGTTGACCTGGTGGACGATGCCGGTATTGGGCGGCACCACCTTGAAATTGTCGAAGGCGCCCTGGCCCCAGCGCAGGAAAGCGTAACGCTCGCGATTGCGCTGAAATTCGATCTGGTTGTTCAGGTCCAGCGAGTCGGCGCGGCCGTAGTTGTCGACCTGCACGGAGTGGTCGATGACCAGCTCGGCCGGTGAGAGCGGATTGATCCGATTGGGATTGCCGCCCAGCGCCTTCATGGCGTCGCGCATGGCCGCCAGATCGACGATGGCCGGGACGCCGGTGAAGTCCTGCAGAACGACCCGCGCCGGCGTGAAGGCGATTTCCCGGTCCGGCTGCGCGGTCGGATCCCAGTTGGCCAGCCCGGCCACGTCGGCCTCGGTGATGTTGACGCCGTCTTCGTGGCGCAGCAGGTTCTCCAGCAGGATTTTCAGGGAGTAGGGCAGTCGTGCCACCGCCGCATGGCGATCTTCCAGTTTTTTCAGGCTGTAGAAGGCGTAGTGTTTGCCGGCGGCATCGAAATGATCGCGGCAGCCAAGTTCGTCTCGCATGCGGTAAACCTCCAGGTGTCCGGGCGCCGGCCCTCGTGGCCGGCAAGAAAGCTGGCAGAGTTTAACATGCCGCCCGGTTTGCACACGCCCCCGGACGCCAGGTTCAGGCCGACAGCAGGCTCCTGGCCTGGCTGAGCATTTTGCGGCGCTGGAAGATCAGTCGCCACTGGCGCCCACCAACCTGGTGCCATAAAAACGCCGAGCGAATGCCGGCCAGCAGCAGGGCGCGGACCAGGGCCACTTTTTCATCCTGCTTGAGAATCTCGGGCTTGCCGCTGATCGAGAGGCGGAAGTCCAGGGTCGAGACATGGCGCTGGTAGACGTCGGCCAGCTGGCTGATCACGGACTCGTCCAGCGGGTCCTCGCTCTCACGCCAGCCGGATTCCACCAGGCTGATCGCCTCGCCGAGCGCTTGCTGGCGGGCGCCGTCACGCAGAATTCTGCGGCCCAGCTTGCCCATGCCCAGCGCGTAGTTCAGTCCGACCAGGTTGTCCTGGGCCGCGCGCGAGCTGAACAGTTCGACCAGGACGCGCAGACCCATGCGCACGCCGCCCAGACCACCATAAACGTCCTCGGAGGTCTGCGGGTTGAGTTCGAAGATGCTGTCCAGGCTGGCCCGCGCGGCCTGCTGGCTGCACGTTCCCGAGGTGGCGATCTGGCGAACCAGTTCACCGGCCTGAAGCATTCCGGCAAAGGCGATGGTGGCGTCTTTCATTGGCGCGTAGGGGTCGCTGTCATCCAGTCGGGCAGGGGCGCGTTGCAGGATTCGATCACGCCGCCGCCGAGGCAGTGGTCGCCATCGTACAGCACCACCGACTGGCCCGGCGTCACGGCGCGCTGCGGCTCATCGAAGCGCAGATGCAGCTGCTTATCCGAACATTGTTCGACAGTGCAGGCCTGGTCGCGTTGACGGTAGCGCACCTTGGCGGCCAATCGCCGGCCCGGCCGCGGTGGTTGGCCGTCGATCCAGTTGAGCTGCCCGGCGCCGAGCCGATCGGACATCAGCAGCCGGTGCCCGGAGTCCTGGACCGCGCACAGCGCGTTCTGCGCCGGATCCTTGCCGGCCACGAACCAGGCGCCTTCGGGAAAATCGCTCAGGCCACCGATCTTGAGCCCCTTGCGCTGCCCGAGGGTGTAGTGGATCAGGCCCGAGTGGCGCCCGATTTCGGTGCCGTCTTCGGTCCGGATCGGTCCGGGCTCGGAACGCAGGTAGCGGTCGATGAACGCGTCGAAGCGGCGTTCGCCGATAAAGCAGATGCCGGTGGAGTCCTTCTTGTCGGCCACCGGCAGCCCGGCTTGTTCGGCCAGCCTGCGGACCTCGCTTTTTTCCAGTTCGCCCAGCGGGAAGCGGGCTCGGGCCAGCTGCTGCTGGGTCAGTGCGTAGAGGAAGTAGCTCTGGTCCTTGCCGGCATCCCGGCCCTTGAGCAGCGACACCGAACCGTCGGGGTTGTCGCGCCGGCGCGCGTAGTGCCCGGTCGCGATTTCTTCGGCGCCCAGGTCGCGTGCGTGGTCGATGAAGGCCTTGAACTTGATTTCGCGATTGCAGAGCACGTCGGGGTTGGGCGTGCGGCCGGCGGCGAGTTCGGCGAGAAAATGCTCGAATACCTCCTCCCAGTACTCGACGGAGAAGTTGCGCCCGTGGAACGGGATTTCGAGCAGGTCGCACACGGCCCGGGCGTCGGCGGCGTCGTCCTCGGCGCTGCAGCCGGACTCGACGTCGTCGTCTTCCCAGTTCTTCATGAACATTCCGGCAATGGAGTGCCCTTGGCGTTGCAGCAGCCAGGCCGTGGTGGCCGAGTCGACACCGCCGGAAAGGGCGACCATGATGTCGGGCTTGGTTCGGGTCATTGGCAGAATATGGGGGTGGCCGGCGAAAGGAGAAGGGGGGCGGTCCTCATTGCCCGAACAACTCCGGGCTCATCAGGTCGATGAAGCGTTCGGCCTGCGGCGACAGATACGCGCCGCGGCGCATGACCACCCCGTAGGACCGGCGCGGAAAGAATTCGCTCATGTCCCGGACGAGCAAGCGCTGGCGGTCGGCGTCGGTGATGCAGATGCTGGTGACGATCGAAATCCCCATTCCCTGAGCGACGTAGCGCTTGATGACTTCCCAGCCGCCGACCTCGAGCGCGACGCGGAACGGGAGCCGATGCTTGCGAAACACCATGTCGACCATCTGGAACGTCGTCAGCCGCCGCGGCGGCAGGATCAGTCCGTGCGGGCTGATGTCGGCCAGCCGGATTTCGCGTCGGCGCGCCAGCGGGTGGTCCGGGCTCATGATGAGGACCGGGTTGAAATGGTAGATCGGCTGGTAGTCGATATCGGCCGGCACATCGAGCATGGAGCCGACCGCGAAGTCGACCCGGTCCTCGCGGATCATGCCCAGGCCGTCGGCACCGGTGACGTTGTGCAGATGGACGTGAATGCCCGGATGCTGGCGCCGGAAGCGCATCATCAGCGAGGGCAGCAGGTGCATGATGGTCGATTCGCCCGCCGCAATCCGGACCTCGCCGCTTTCCAGCGAGCCGTAGCGGCGGGCGAACTCGTCGGGCAGCGCATCGATGCGGTTGACCAGCGGTCGCGC
>JAWLFD010000015.1:0-19321 GCA_041685745.1 Wenzhouxiangella sp. | reverse complement strand
AACGCGCGTCCGGACGACCTGACCCAGCCCGGCCACGTCTTTCCGCTGATGGCCCAGCCCGGCGGCGTCCTGGCGCGCGCCGGGCACACCGAGGCGAGCATGGACCTGGCGCTGCTGGCCGGACTGGAGCCGGCCGGCGTGCTGGTCGAGATTCTCAACGACGACGGCACCATGGCTCGCCGACCGGAGCTGGAAGCCTTCGCCGGCGAGCACGGCCTCAGGGTCGGCAGCGTGGCCGACCTGATCCGGCATCGGCTGGGGACCGAGAAGACCGTCGAGTGCATCCACCAGCAGTCCGTGGGCACCGCCTACGGCCCGTTCCGGCTCAAGGTGTTTCGCGACAGCATTCACCAGAAGCTGCACTGGGCCCTGCTGCGGGGCGAGATCGAGCCCGATCGACCCTTCCCGGTCCGGGTCCATGTGCCGGAGTTGCTGGGTGACGTGATCGGCATCACCGAGCCCGGCTTCGGCATGCCGCTCCACGCCGCGCTGGCCGACATCGCGCGTCGCGGCCGGGGTCTGGCGCTGGTCCTGGGCTATGATGAGGATGATCAGGCGCGCCTGGACGGCCTGCTGCAGGCGGCCCGCGATGCTTCGACAGACCGTGACCGGGCCGCGCGCGAACTGCGCAGCTACGGCCTGGCCGCACAGATCATTGCCGAGCTGGGGATTCGCCGCATGCAGGTCTTCGGCGCCCCGCGGCGGCTGCATGCGCTGGATGGCTTCGGGCTGGAAATCACCGAATACGTGGTCCCGGAAGGAGAACCGTAACCCGTGATCAAGGAGATCGACTGCAGGCCCGAGGGCCGCGGGCGCCGCGTTGCGGTCGCCGTGGCTCGTTTCAATGGCGAAGTGACCGAGCAGCTTTGGGCCGGCTGCCGCGAGGCCCTGGAGGCCGGCGGAGTCGGCGATATTACCCGGGTCCGGGTGCCGGGCGCGTTCGAACTGCCGCTGACCTGTCGCTGGCTGGTCGAGAGCGAGCGCTTCGATGCGGTGGTCGCGCTGGGTGCGGTGGTCCGCGGCGAGACCGCGCACTTCGACTTCATCAGCGCAGAGTGCACCCGCGGTCTGGGCCAGGTGGCGCTGGACAGCCGAATTCCGGTGGCGTTCGGCGTGCTGACTCCGGAAAACGCCGAGCAGGCCCTCGAGCGGGCCGATCCGCAACGCAAGAACAAGGGTCGCGAGGTCGCGCTCGCCGTCCTGGAAATGATGGCCCTGGCCGAGGCGATCGGCCGTGGCTAAGGGCCAGGCCAGGGCCGGGGTCAACCCGTTTGAACCGCGTCGCCGGGCGCGTCGGCGCGCCCTGCAGGCCCTGTACCAGTGGCAGCTCAACGATGATTCGGCCGCGGCCATCATCGCCCAGTTCCTGGAAGAACAGAACTTCGAAGGCGTCGACCAGGGCTACTTCGAAACCCTGGTCAGCGAGGTGGTCAATCGACGCGAGGAACTCGATGCTGCCGTGGCCCCTTACCTGAAGCGCGTTCAGGCCAGCCTGGACCAGATGGAGCGGGTGATTCTGCGCCTGGGCGCGAACGAATTGCTGCATCATCCCGAAACGCCCTACCGGGTCGTCATCGACGAGGCCCTGGAGCTGTCCCATCGATTCGGCGCCGAGCACGCCCATACCTTCGTCAACGGCGTACTCGATCGCCTGGCCGGTGACTGTCGAGCCATCGAGCGCAGTGGGCAATGAATTCGATCTGATCGAGCGCGTGCGGGCCCGGGCCGAGGCCGCGGGCGCCGACCCGGCAGTGCTGGTCGGCATCGGCGACGATGCCGCGGTGATGCTGCCCGAGCCGGGCATGGCCCTGGTCATGACCACCGACACGCTGGTGGCCGAGCGTCATTTTCGCTCCGACTGGCCGGCCGCCGACGTCGGTCACCTGGCCCTGGCGGTCAACCTGAGCGACCTGGCCGCGATGGGCGCCAGGCCGCGCTGGGCCCTGCTGTCGCTGACCCTGCCGGAGGCCGACGAGGCCTGGCTGGACGCTTTCGTCGACGGATTCCTCGAGCTGGCCGATCGCTGCGGGACCCGCCTGATCGGCGGCAACATCGCCTCCGGCCCGCTCAACCTCGGCGTGAGTCTGATCGGCGAAGTCGATCCGGCGCGCGTGGCACGCCGCAGCGGTGCGCGGCCGGGGCAGCGCATCCTGGTCACCGGCAGCCCGGGTGATGCCGCCGCGGCGCTCGCCCTGGCGGACGCTGCGCCGGAGGCGTTGCGCCGCCGCCTGCGCCGGCCCGAACCGCGCCTGGGTGCCGGTGCGCTGCTGGCCGGGCATGCGACCAGCATGATCGATGTTTCCGACGGGTTGCTGGCCGACCTGGGTCACCTGCTGCCATCCGGATCAGGCGCCGAGCTGGATCTCGCCGTCCTGCCGACCAGCGCGGCGCTGGCGGAGGCGGTTCGCGATGACGAGCAGCGCTGGCATCTGCAGCTGGGCGGCGGCAATGATTACGAACTTTTGTGCACGATAGACGCCGATCGAGTCGATGCCTGCCTGGCGGCCCTGGCCGATCTCGCCCCGGATGCCGCCGTGATCGGGCGGGTGACGGCGCAGCCCGGAATCGTCTGCCGGCGGCCCGATGGCGGTATTTTCGACGCCAATCGGAGTGGATGGGACCACTTTGAGCGCTGATCAAGAACAAACACGTCAGGTGGCGCTGGCCACGCCGACCGGTTTTCTGGCCTTTGGCCTCGGCAGCGGCCTGAGCCCGGTCGCGCCGGGAACAGCCGGCAGTCTGGCCGCGCTGGTGCCGGCGATCGCGCTGACGGCCGTGCCGTTGTGGGTGGGGCTGCTGCTCGTGGCGCTGGCTTTCGGGCTGGGCTGCTACCTGTGTGGGCAGACCTCGCGCCGGCTCGGGGTCCACGACCACGGCGGCATCGTCTGGGACGAGTTCGTCGGACTATGGCTGGTGCTGCTTTTCCTGCCGTTCGATCCGTTCTGGTGGCTGGCCGGATTCACCCTGTTCCGGTTGTTCGATATCTTCAAGCCCTGGCCGATTCGCTGGCTGGACGAAAAAGTCGAAGGCGGGCTCGGGATCATGATCGACGACGTGCTGGCCGCCGTTTACGCGCTGATGGGGCTAAAGCTCGGGGCGCTGTTGTTGGCCTGAGCGGTCGAAGCGTGCTTCGATCGCTGCCAGCTGTTCGACCAGTTCGGGATGGCGGCGGGCGATCTCCGGGTCGTTGAGCGGCGCGAGCCGCTCCGCGCGCAGTTCCACGGCTTGTTCCTCGCGCTCCAGGGCCAGCAGAATCCGGTACCAGTCCAGCGCGCTGCTCAGGGTCAGCGCGTGGCCGGGCCCGTGGCGCTCGGCGAAGAATCGCGTCGCGGTCGAGGCCGGCTGCAGGGCGCGGGTCGGCTGTCCGGTATCGGCCAGGGCCCGGGCGAGCAGGCGGCCCGAGGCCATGGTTTGCGGATGCGCCTGGCCGAAGACGGCCTGGCGGCGCTGATGCACCCCATCGATGATGTCCAGGCCGGCTTGCGCCTTGCCGCGATCGATCAGGATATTGGCGAGTATTTCCTGTGCGCTCAGGGTCTCCTGGTGGTCGGGTCCAAGCAGGGCCAGGCGGGCCTCGACCACGTCCTCGAGAATCGCCTGGGCTTGAGCGCGCTGGCCCAGTCGGGCCTGCAGGCTGCCCAGGTTGAGCCGGGTGCGCAGGGTGATCGGGTGATCGGCACCCAGCGCCTCGGTACCCAGTTCGCTGGCCTCGATCAGCAGCGCGCGGGCCTGTTCGGTTCGCCCGAGTCCCGACAGGTTGTTGGCCATGTTGCTCATGGCGCGGATCGCGTTGCTGCTGCGCCGGCCTTCGGTTGCAGTGAAAAAGGCCACGATCTCGTGGTCCATTTCCAGCGCCTCCTCGAGGCGGCCCAGTCGGCCCAGGCTGGAGGCCACGTTGAGCAGGGCCCGTCCCAGGCGCGGGTCGTCGGCGTCCAGGCTGTCGCGCATCGCGTCCAGGGCCTGCTCGAAATAGGCCAGGCCCTGCTCGTAGTTGCGCGCCCGGGCATGGACGAAGCCCGCCGTGCTGGTCGTGCCGATGGTGAGCTCGTGGCGCGGTCCGAACCATTCGCGCGCCTGCCCGGCGACCTCGGTCATCAAATCGATGGCCTCATCCATCTCGCCGCTGTCGACCAGTACGGTGGCCAGCGTGTTGCCGGCATCGACCAGCGCCGCGCGATGGTCCGGCTGACTGGGCCGGAGGCCGGCCCGGGCTGTTTCAAGCTCGGCCCGTGCTGCGGCCAGTTGATTGGCCCGATAGAGCGAATCGCCCAGCACAATGCGGGCCTGAAGGGTTTCCAGGGCTTCGGGGCCGTATTCGGCGCGGGCCAGTTCGACCATCTGTTCGGCCAGTGCCGGCAGGGGCCCGGGCAGGTCGATCGCCCGATAGACGGCGTGAATGGCGCTGTACAGATCGGCCCGAAGGCGCGGCTGGTCGGCGAATTCGCGTTCGACCGACTCGGCCGCGCGTTCGAGCAGAAAGCGCTCCATGGTCTGGCGCGCCAGATCGGTGGCATTGACGTGGGCGCTCAGCTGCGCGAGCACCGAATCGGCCAGGGCCGGGTCCTCGCCGCTGCGATCCAGGCCCGTGCGCAGTTGGCGATCGATTTCGGCGACGATGCCGTTGCCCATCTGCTGTGGGTCGATGCCCTCGAGCATCGCTTGCTGGAAGCCGGCGACCTGCTCGAGATCCTGCTGGCGCTGCTCGGCGATAAGGAACTGGCGCTGGGCTTCGAACATCCCCAGGGTGGCCGCGGTCAGGCCGGCCAGCAGGGCCAGCACAGCCGCGCTGGCGCTGCCCAGGGCGAGCGCGTTGCGGCGCATGAACTTGATCGCCCGATAGCCCAGGTTGGCGGGCACGGCGGACACCGGTTCATGGCGGCGAGCCCGCTGGATATCGGCGGCCAGGTCGCCGGCAGAGGGGTAGCGCTGCTCGGGCCGGTCGGCCAGCGCCTTGAGCACGATTGCGTCCAGGTCGGGCCTGAGCGCGCGCCGCAGACGCCCCGGCGTGGTTCGCCGCCGCTCGGCGACGGCGCGGGCCGATTCTTCGGTCAGCCAGGCCGAGGGTTGGCGGGTGGGCCGATCGAAGGCCCGGGCCATTTCTTCCGGCAGGTCGGTGCGCGAGAAGCGCTCGCGTGCCACCGGCGGTTCCTCGACCAGCAACTCGTGCAGGATCACGCCCAGCGAGTAGACATCGCTGCGCGTGTCGATGGCAGCTTCCGGGTTCCGGAACTGTTCCGGGCTCATGTATTCGGGCGTACCCACGGTCGCCTCGCGCCGGGACCGGGCCGGGGCGTCGGTCGTTGCACCGTTGGTCGTGGCAATGCCGAAGTCGATGATCTTGGGCATTGCGAGGCCGTCGATGCGGGCCACGAGGATGTTGGCGGGCTTGAGATCGCGGTGGATGATGCCTTTCTGGTGCGCGTGCTGAACGCCCTGGCAGATGCGGCCGAATAGGTCCAGTCGCTCGAATAGCGACAGGCGATGATCGCGGCAGAAAGCGTCGAGTGCAATGCCGTCGACGTACTCCATGGCGAAGTACGGATACCCTTCGCTGGTGGTGCCGGCATCGAAGACCTGGGCGATGGCCGGATGCTGCATCTGCGCCAGCGCCTGGCGCTCGACCTCGAAGCGGGCCAGGGTCGAGGGGTTCAGAACCCGGCGTCGAATCAGTTTCAGCGCCACTTCGCGCTCGACCGGTTCGGTCTGGCGGGCGAGGAAAACCAGCCCCATGCCGCCGCGACCCAGCTCGCGCACCAATTGGTAGCGCTCCAGTTCCAGCTCTCGCCAGTGGTCGGACTCGTCGGCTCCGGAGCGTAGCGATTCGGCGGCCTCGATCAGGGTCTGGAAGCAGGTTGGACTCAGGTCCTGGGTGGGCGTGTCATCCGTGCTGCCCCGGTTGCCCATCGATCAGTCTTCGGCGCGAAGGTCGAACATCGTCACCACCCGCTCGACGCCGCGCACGGTACGCGCGCGTTCGATCACGGCGTCGGCCTCGGCCTGCGAAACCAGGCCCTGCAGGTAGACCACCCCGCGCGTGGCGGTGACCTGCACCCGGGTGGGATCGAAATCGGGCAGATCGCGGACGCCGGTGAAGCTGGCCTTGACCCGGCCGGAGATCCAGCGGTCGTTGCTGGCCTGGCCGAAGCTGGCCCGCTCGGCGACGACGAGTTCGTTGAACAGGCGCTGCACGCCATCGACTCCGGACGCCCGGTCGGTGGCCAACTCGACCAGTTCCTCGGCCGGTACTTCCCCGGCCAGCAGCACCCAGCCGTTGAAGGCGCTGATCTTGATGCGCGAACTGCCGTCGAGTTCCTCGCCCTGGTAGATCGCATCGCGGACCCGGATTTCGAGCACGTTGTCGTCGATTACGGTGCCGACGCTGCGCCGGTCATGGACCGCCACGCCGGTGGCGACCACGCCGCCGACCACCACCGCGGCGCAGCCGACGAGCTGCGAGAGCATCAAAAAGGCAAATATCGGGCGAACAATCGGTTTCATGGAACGGTGTCTCCGGTAGGTTGCGGTCGATGGTGCAGTCGGCTAGCCGGCGGCTTCGAAAGCGTTGCGCACCCAGGCGGGTTCCCCGCCCGGGTCGTCGATGGCGATCACGTCGAAGCGGCACGGGCTGGCGGCAAAGACCGGGTGGGCCATCAGAAAATGGCGCGCGGCCTGGATCAGTTTGCGCTGCTTGTTGCCGTCGACGGTCTCGACCGCCTCGGCCCGCGCGCCCGGCGCGCGCAGCCGCACCTCGACGAACACCAGCACATCGCCGTCGGCGGTGCCGGGTTCAAGCATGACCAGGTCGATCTCCCCGGCTCGGCAGCGATAGTTGCGCTCCACGACCCGCAGGCCGCTGCGGCCGAGCAGCGCTTCGGCCTCGGCCTCGCCGCGCTGACCGCTCAGCTGCCGCTCGGTGCGACTCATTCGGGCACGGCCCGCCCATCGACGATGCGCACGAACGGCAGGTCGCGCTCGACCCGCCCCGGCTCGACCAGGCGCAGGCGACCGGTCAGGCCGGCCAGATAGAGATCGGGGTCGTCGCGCATCCGGCCCAGCCAGGGCAGCAGGTCGAACGCGTCCGCGCCGAGCGCGAACAGGCGCGACAGGGCGGGACTGTCGAGATTGTCGTAGCGTCGGATCGCCAGGCGCCGCTCGTCGGCGGCCGCGCCTTCCTCGAGAAACCAGGGAGCGATGGGCAGCAGCATGCCGTCCAGGTCCTGGTCGCGTCGCTCCTCGGCCGCTCCGGCCAGTGCGTGCGAGGTGGACATGATCGCCAGCTCTCCGGTACCGAAGAACTTCAGCTGCGGCCTGAGCGCGCGCGCGTCATCGGCCCGCCCGGCCAGGAAGATCAGGTCGACGTCGGTGCGCCGGGTCGGCTCGAACTCCACCGGCATGCCCAGCGTTTGGGCCAGGCTTTGGCCCCGCTCGCGTGAGCGGTCGAGTTCCAGCAGCACTTCGAGCAGGATGCTGTGATCGACCTGGCCGGCCGGGTAGGTCATGTCGCGCAGGATTTCTCCGTCACCGGCTCGAAAGATCTCGCTGAAGGCGTCGCCGACGCGCTCGCCCCAGTCGCTGTTCTGACGCAGCACCAGGGCGCGGGTATGGCCATCGACCAGGGCGCGCACGGCGACCAGTTCGGCTTCTTCCTCGGGTGTGAGCGCGTAGCTGGATGCCAGTCCGGGAAAGCTGGCCAGTGCATCCGGGTCTTCGGGATGGTTGAGGAACAGCACCGGAATGCTGGCGTCGCCGAGTTCGACGAGACGATCGACCTGCCCGCGCTGGAGCGGTCCGACAACCTGGTCGGCGCCGGCCTCGCGCGCTGCGTACCAGGCCTCGATGGCTGCGGTCGGATCATCGTCGATGTAAAAAAACAGCAGTTCCGGCCGCTGGGCCGGCGACATCCGGCTCCAGCGCGAAAGGACGCCGTCACGCAAAGCCCGTCCCGGCCGCGCCAGGCTGCTGTCAGCCCCCGGCAGAATCAACGCGACCTGGTCCGGCGGCCGCTGGAGCTGACGCCAGGCGGCGAGCCACTCCGCCGCCTCCGAGGCCGGGTAGTCCGCCTGCGGATGGCGTGCTTCCCATTGCTCGAGCATGGTGGCAAGTCGTTCTTCATCCAGCAGCGCTGCGCGCGCGGTCGCGGCCAGGTCCAGCCAGGGCAGCAGCGCGCGCGGCTGGCCCGGATCCGCCAGCAGCGCCTCGAGTCGAGCCCGCGGCAATTCGACCAGCACGGCCAGCGCCATTTCCGGATCGAAGGGCTGCGTGTCGAGAACGAGGGCAAGCGCGTCCAGCGCCTCGCTCGCGCCCCGGTCGGGGGCCTGCCCCAGGCGCTGAAGCAGGCTGCGGTGACGCGTGCGCAGGTTCGCCGGTAGCTGGGAGTCGATCTGCTCGAGCAGCCAGCGGGCGGTGTCCGGGTCCCGATCCAGCAGCGCCAGTTCGGCCTGGGCCAGGGTCAGGCGCAGGCCGTCGTCGGCGGGCAGATCGCCGGGCCGCAAACCGTCAAGCACGCGGCGAGCTTCCCGGTTGCGGCCGGCGTCCAGGAATTGTTCGGCCGCGCGGAGCTTGAGCCGGGCCTGCTCGGGCGGGTCGAATTCCGAAATGCGGGAGTCCAGTTGGTCCAGCGCGCGCGCGTAGTCGCCGGCCTCGATCAGGGCGGCGACCTGCTGCAGGATCCCGCGGTCCGGCTCGGCGGGCCGAACCATGGGCTCGGGCGCGCAGGCGGCAAGGAAAAGCAGGCAGATCAGGGCAAGAATCGGGCGGACGCTCATGGCAGCGATGATAAACCATCGCGTCCCCGGGCCGAGCCCCTACAATGCCCGGATGAGTCCCGACGCGCCAGCCGGTTCAGGCACTTTGTGGGTGGTGGCCACGCCCATCGGCAACCTGGGTGATCTGTCCGAGCGCGCGCGCGATGTGCTGGCCTCGGTGCCGGTGATTGCGGCCGAAGATACGCGGGTCAGCGCCCGCCTGCTCGGACATCGCCAGAGCCCGGTGCAGATGGTGGCCCTGAACGAGCACAGTGAACGGCGTCAGGTCGGCGGTCTGCTCGACAGGCTGGCACAGGGTATTGATGTGGCTCTGGTCAGCGACGCCGGCACACCGCTGGTTTCCGACCCCGGCTTCCGGCTGGTGTGTGCTGCCCACGAGGCCGGCTTTCGGGTCAGCCCGGTGCCGGGGCCGTGCGCGGCCATTGCCGGGCTGTCGGTCGCGGGGCTGGCCTCGGACCGGTTCTGGTTCGAGGGATTTCTGCCGGCCAGGAGCGCGGCCCGGCGCAGCCGTCTGCAGGCCCTGGCCGCGCTGACGGTGACCGTGATCTTCTACGTTCCGGCCCGCGACCTGGTCGACGTGCTCGATGACTGCATCGAGGCCCTGGGCGGTGACCGGCTGGCCGCGCTGGGGCGCGAACTGACCAAGCTGCACGAGACGGTCCATCGTGCGCCCCTGAGCTCGCTGGCCGCGTTTTGCCGCAACGACAATAACCAGGCGCGCGGGGAAGCCGTGCTGCTGGTGTCGGGCTGCAGCGATGACGCGCTGGCCGCGGTCGACCCGCTGGCGCTGGCGCGCGAGCTGGCCAAAGAGCTGGCGCCGTCGCGGGCCGCCGGCGTGCTGGCGCGGCTGACGGGGCTGAGCCGCAAGCAGGCTTTTGCGCTGGTCGAGCGGATTCGCGCTGACGAGCCCTCACCCGGGAGCGGATAGACTTCAGCGCATGATCCTGATTGTTCTGGCCGTGATCGGCGCCGTGATATTCCTGCCGCAGTGGTGGGTCAAGCGCGTGCTGGCACGCTATCGCACCCCGCGCGATCGTTACCCGGGCAGCGGCGCCGAGCTGGCCCGCGAGCTGCTCGGCCGCCTGGGCCTGGAGGCGGTGCGGGTCGAGCGCGGCGAGCCGGGGCAGGATCACTACGACCCGGAAGCGCGCGCCGTTCGCCTGAGCCCCGAGCACTATGATTTCGGCTCGCTGACCGCGATCACGGTTGCCGCGCACGAAGTCGGCCATGCCGTCCAGCACGCCGACGGGTATCGGCCGCTGCTGTGGCGCACGCAGCTGGTGAAGTCGCTGCAGCGCCTGCAGCGCTTCGGGGTGATCATGATCGCGCTGATGCCGGTGGTGCTGCTCGCGCTGCGTCTGCCCAGCGCCGGGGTGGCCCTGCTGGTGGTGGGGCTGGCCAGCCTGGCCTCGGGCATCGTCGTCCACCTGATGACCCTGCCGACCGAGCTCGACGCCAGCTTCCGCCGTGCCCTGCCGCTGCTGGTCAAGGGCGAGTACCTGCGCAAGGAGGATCGCGGCCACGCCCGCCGCATTCTCACCGCCGCGGCCCTGACCTACGTTGCCGCCTCGTTGATGGGGCTGCTCAATTTCTGGTACTGGTTGCGCGTTCTCAGGCCCTGACCGGGGCGGTCGGCAGGATCAGCTGCCTGCGCCGATCCGGATCGCCACGGCGTCCTGGCCGACCCAGAACGCGCGTTCCCGATACAGCGCGATGGGCAGGCTCAGGGCCGCGGCGATCTCGGATTCGATGACAGCTCGCGTGGTCAGGGTGGTGCCGTACTGGTTCGCGTCGAGCTTCGGCGACTCGCTGCTGGGCTGGAAGAAAATGCCGCTGTCGTCGAAGGCGACGCCGAACTCGGCCGCGGCCTGTTCGTTGTGGAAGCTCAGCAGCAGCAAGCCGCCGGGTTCGACCGCGCCGGCCAGGGCCTGCAGCCAGGGGCGCCAGGCCGGCACCGGCAGGTGGGTGAACAGCGACAGCACGAACACCAGCTCGTAGCGATCGGGAAAGCGCACCTGCTCCGGCTTCATCGCCGACTCGAACGCCTCGACCCCGAACTGCTCGCGCACGAACGCCACCGAACCCGGCAGCACGTCGGCGCAGGTCACCCGTCCGGGCAGCACCGGCGCCAGGTGGCGGGTGAAGCGTCCGAAGCCGCAGGCGAACTCCAGCACGCGGGGGGTCTTGAGCAAGGGCCGGTCCAGCGCCTCGAGCAACAGCATCAGCTCGCTCAACGTCCGCCAGCCGTCGGCCAGGTAGTCGCGGATCGGGTTGGTCGAGCCGGGTGAACGGGCGATGAAGCCGAAGATGTCGTCGTCGGGATGGATGCGGCAGTTGATCCGCATCCAGTGGCTGAAGCGTTCCGGGTGGCTCAGGCGCTCGAGCGCGTTGTGCGCGTCCAGGCAGGCCGGATCCCGACGCAGCGCCTGCGCGTACAGCGCCCCGGCGCCGGCCGGGTCCTCGGCTTCGATCGTCGCTGCCCGGCGCAGCAGTTGTTGGTTCGATTCGGCGGTTTCCATGGGGCCTGTCCAGGGGCAGGGATCTCGGCGGATGATCGTGCAGCGGCGATTCGCGGCCTGAGGATGGTAGCATTCGCAAGCTTTTCCCGGAGGAGTCAAGATGGCCCTGCCCGAGCTTCCCGACCCCGGCCTGCGCGCGGCCGCCGACCGACAGCTGGCGCATCCGCGTCTGCCGGGGGTGCTGTATCGGCACTGCCCCTACCTGCCGGCGGCCCTTGCGCCCGCCCGGCTGTCGACCGAGATTCACCCCGGCTGTCAGATGCTGGAGTTTTCCCTGCGCCATCATCGCGACGCGGCGCTGGCGGTCAGCCAGTACTTCGCCGTGGCCTTGCAGCAATACCAGACCGTGCGCCAGATCATCGACCGGGTCTTCGACCATCCGGAGCGCCTGCAGGTGCTGGATTTCGCCTGCGGCTACGGTCGGCTGCTGCGTTTTCTGGTCCACAGCATGGACCGCGATCGAATCTGGGCGGCCGAGATTCAGCCCGGGGCGGTGGAACATGTGACCGATCGCTTCGGCGTGCACGGTCTTCACTCCAGTGCCGCCCCGCAAGACTTCCGGCTCGATCGGAGTTTCGATGTCATCTGGGTCGCGTCGCTGTTTTCGCACTTGCCCGACGGGCTGTTTCAGCGCTGGCTCGATCGGCTGGCCGGGCTGCTGAAGCCCGGCGGCATCCTGTGTTTCAGCGTCCACGATGCCGCGCTGCTGCCCGACCACGCCCGGCTGCCGGAATCCGGCCTGCTGTACTACGACCACAGCGAAAACGAGGGCCTGGACAGCCGAATCTACGGTACCAGCTTCGTGTCCGAGGACTACGTCCGCGCTGCCGCCCGGTCGGTGTTCGGGACGGACCTGCGTTATCGGCGCTTTCGCAAGCTGCTCGCCCACGAGCAGGACGTCTACATCTGCACCGGGTCCGCCGGGCCGGATCTGGCCGGCCTGGAAGACTTCCGCCGCGGGGCGCGCGGCTGGCTGGACGTTCATCGCCAGGAAGAAGACACCCTGTTCCTGCAGGGCTGGGCGGCGTCCATCGACGACGGCGACCTGGCATCGCTGGAGGTCGAGTTCGCCGGGACATCGCTGCGCCTGGAGGCCGACGAGCCGCGCCCGGACGTGGCGCGGGTGCTGGGCGATGACCGGCTGGCGCGCTGCGGGTTCAGCTGCCGGCTGCCGTGGCCGGCGTCCGAGCCCGAGCCCTACCTGGTCATCAGCGCGCTGAGCCGGCGCGGCGAGCGCGGGCTGGTCTTTGCCGGTCAGCTGTATCGACACGCGCGCTGATCGACTATGATGGAGGCCGAAGAGTCGGCCGGACAGTCGCTGTGTCGTGCATTTGCGGCATGGAGGAAAGTCCGGGCTCCACAGGGCAGGGTGCCAGGTAACGCCTGGGGGTTGTGCTGGTGACGGCGCAACTACGGAAAGTGCCGCAGAAAACAGACCGCCGATGGCCCTTAACGGGGATCAGGCAAGGGTGAAAAGGTGCGGCAAGAGCGCACCGCGTGGCTGGCAACAGGCACGGCACGGCAAACCCCACCTGGAGCAAGGCCAAATAGGGGTGCGATGGCGTGGCCCGCGCCGCACCCGGGTAGGCCGCACGAGGCGACCGGTGACGGTCGTCCCAGATGAATGACTGTCCTCGACAGAACCCGGCTTACAGGCCGGCTCTTCACTCCATCCATCGGTTCGGGTATGTTTCGTCTGTTTCTGTCCAGCCTGCTTCTGTCCAGCCGCGTGTGGCTGAGCGTCCTGGTCTCGCCGCTGCGCGAGGGGCGCTCGGTGCTCGGCGCACTCCTGATCGCGGTGGCCTGGCCGTTTTTCGTGCTCGTGCAGCTGCTGCACTGGGCCGGATTCGCGCTTGACGAGATCCTGTTTCCCGACTGGAAGAAAGTGGTGGTCCGCAAGCCCGTGTTCGTGCTTGGCCCCCCGCGTTCGGGAACGACCCACCTGCACCACGTGCTGGCCAAGGATCCATCGACGACGACGTTTCGTCTGTGGGAATGCCTGTTCGGGCTGTCGGTGAGCGCTCGTCGCCTGCTGCTGATGCTGGCCTCGCTCGACCGCCGGATCGGAAGCCCGGCGGCCCGGCTGGGCCGCTTTCTGGGCGCCAGGTTCGGCGCCGGCATGGCCGACGTCCACCCGCTGGCCCTGGACGCGCCGGAAGAGGATTTCCTGACCCTGCTGCCGGCGATGCAGTGCTTTATCCTGATCACGGTGTTTCCCAACGCCGACTGGCTGTGGACAACCGCCCGTCTGGACCGGGAGGTGGCGCCCGATGAGCGCGACCGATTGATGCGGTTTTATGCCGCCTGCGTGCAGAAACACCTCTACGTGCACGGCACCGAAAAGCGCTTCCTGTCCAAGAACGCCTCGTTTTCGGGCTCGCCGGAGAGCCTGCTGACGGTGTTTCCGGATGCCTGTTTTTTTGCCTGCCAGCGTGACCCGATGGCCACGGTGCCGTCGCAGCTCAGCAGCATCGAGCCGGCCCTGCGCATGGCCGGTTTCGATGGCGTGCCGGTGGCCGTCAGAGACCGCCTGATCGACCTGCTGGTCTTCTATTACCGCCACCTGGCCGATGTTGCGCAATCTTGTCCGGAGCAATGGGTAACAGTGGCCAATCAAGCCCTGCACCAGCATCTGGCCGAAACCGTCCTGGCCGGCTATCGCCGCTTCGGTCTGCCGATCGGCCCGGCTTTCGAGCAGGCATTGGCCGAGGCCGATCGGCACTCGCGCTCGTTTCGCTCCTCTCACCGCTATCGCCCGGCCGATTTCGGGCTGACCGGGGCGGCGATCAGGCGCCGCTTTGCGGCCGTGTATCCGACGCCGGAGACCCCGGATGCGTGAGTCCGCCTCGCAACGGCTGCGGGTCGCTTTTGTTTCCGACGCCACGCCCGAGCGCAATGGCGTGGGCGCCTACTACTGCGACCTCGCCGCGCAGCTGGACCCGGCCGAGTTCGATTGCCTGGGCGTGGGGCCGGGCGGACCGGTCAAGTCCTGGCTGCGTCTGCCGCTGCCCGGGGACGGGACCCAGGCACTGGTGGTGCCTTCGCCGCGCGATTTCGGGCGCTGCCTCGCCCGGCACCGTCCCGACGTCATCGTCTGCGCCACGCCCGGTCCCTTCGGTCTGCTGGGGGTGCGCTGGGCGCGAAGGACCGGGACCCGCCTGCTGATCGGTTTTCACACCGACTATGCCGCGGTCACCGATGTCTACTCTCATCCGCTGCTGCGCGTGCTCAGCCGCCGCTACTTTCGCATGATCGATCGCTGGATGTTCCGGCGCGCCGAGCAGGTGCTGTGCAACTCCGATGCGATGATCGAGCTGGCCCAGAGCCTGGGGGCGCGTCGCACGGCGTGCATCGGCACGCTGCTGCCGCCCGGCGTGCTGGAAACCCCGGTTACAACAGCCGGGACGGAATTGCAGCGGGTGCTGTTTGCCGGCCGACTGGCCCCGGAGAAGCGCCTTGGCCAGGTGCTGGAGGCGGCCCGGCGGATGCCCGAGCTGCGCTTCACCATCGCCGGCGAGGGGCCGCTGCGCCCGGAGGTCGAGCGGGTCGCGCATGAGTTGGACAACCTGGACTACACCGGCTGGCTCAGCCGCGGCGAGCTGCTGGCGCAGATGGACGCCAGCGACTGCCTGGTGCTGCCCTCGGAGCTGGAGTCCTTCGGCAGCGTGGCGCTGGAGGCCATGGCCCGCCAGCGGCTGGTCTGCGTGACCCGCACCTGCGGCATCGCCGACTGGCCCGAGCTGGCCGAGCACCTGGTGGTCTTCGATCGGGAAACGCCGCTGCATGCCGTGCTGTCGGATCTGGCCGAGGAACCACCACGGCAGCGCCGGGCGCGCGCCGAGCACGGCTGCAGCGCCGCCCGCCGACTCAACCGCCGCAGTCTGGCTCAGTGGCAGACGCTGCTGGCCGGCACGGCGGAAGCGCAGCGATGATGCGGCTGCTGGTTTCCATCCACGACGTGATGCCGGGTACGCTGGATCGGACGCTGGCCATTTTCGAGCGCCTGCACAGCGCCGGCCTGGTTCCGGTCACCCTGCTGATCGTGCCCGGCAGCGGCTGGGACGAGCGCGGGATCGAGCGGCTCAACGAGTTGGTCGCCGGAGGCGCCGAGCTGGCCGGCCACGGCTGGTGCCACCAGGTCGATCGCATCCGCGGACCCAAGCACTGGCTGCACAGCCGCCTGATCTCGCGCCGTGCGGCCGAGCACCTGGCCCTGTCGCGCTTCGGCATCCTGCGGCTGATGCTGCGCAACCGGGCCTGGTTTGCAGATCATGGACTGGCGGCGCCGCAGCTTTACGTGCCGCCGGCCTGGGCGATGGGGCCGGTGCCGCAAAGCCTGCTCGATCGACTGCCGTTCGATTTCCACGAGACCCTGGCCGGGGTCTACGATGCGCGCGGGCAACGCTTCCACCGCCTGCCGATGGCCGGGTTCGAGGCCGACACCGCGCTGCGCGCGGCCTTCGTGGCCGGCTTCAACCGCCTCAACCGGGGCTGGGCGCGGTCCAGCGATCGGCCGCTGCGGCTGGGCATCCATCCGTTCGATTTCGATCTGCGTCTGGCCGGCTCGCTGCGGGGGTGGATCGACGAAGGCGGGCAGGCGCTGGGCTATTCGGGACTGCGCGAGGCCTCGGCCGGGGTCAGCGCCTGACCCAGGCGAACTTTCTGACCGGCCAGCAGCGCAGGACTCCATTTCGGGAACGAGGACGGGGTCAGGACGATCACCGTCGAGCCCCAGTGGAAGCGACCGAGTTCCTGGCCGCGCTGCAGCGTGACGTTGTTGATCGGCTTGCGCGTCGGCGACGGGCCCGGCCGGTAGGGTCCGGCGCTGTCCCAGACGGTCTCGATGCCGGCCACCAGCAGCGCGGCGACCATCACCACGGCAACCGGGCCGTGCCCGGTTTCCAGGATCACCGCCATGCGCTCGTTGCGGGTGAACAGGCCGGGTACCGCGCGGCTGGTGCGCGCCGAGACGCTGAACAGGCGGCCGGGAATGCGGAATTCCTCGACCGCGCGCCCGGTAACGGGGCTGTGGACGCGGTGGTAATCGTACGGGGCCAGGTAGATGGTGATGAAGTGGCCGTCGGCAAAGCGCTCGGCCCAGTCGTTCGAGCCAAGCAGGGCGGCGGCGCTGTAGTCCACGCCCTTGGCCTGGATCAGCTGCCCCGCCCGAATTCTCCCCAGCTGGCTGAGGGTGCCGTCGCACGGCGAGATCAGGTGATGCTTGCTCTCGGCCAGCGGTCGGGCGTCGGCGGCCAGGGCCCGGGTGAAAAAGGCGTTGAAGCTGGCGTAGCCGCCCGGGTCGGGATCGGCGGCCTCGGCCAGATCGACCGGGAACAGGCGGCGGAAGCCGCCGATCAGCGGCCGTCGCACCCAGGCCTGCTCCGAGTTCGACAGGCGGTTGGCCATGCCCGTGAGCAGGCGCTGCGGCAGCAAGTACTGTGGCCAGACCGACAGGCGGTCGGCCAGAGAGGCGCTCACGAGCTGATCCGGAACAGGTCGGCGACCACGTCCTCGGGTACCAGCGGGTGGCCGAAACGGCCGTGCAGCCGGCCCTGGGGGTCGATGATCAGGACCGCGGCCGAGTGATCGACGTTGTAAAACCCGGTCTGTTCGTCGGGCTGTTCGCGGAAGTAGACGATGCCCAGCTGCCGGGTCAGCGCCTGCAGCTGTTCTTCGGCGCCGGTGACGGCGACGAATTCCGGGTCGAACCAGTGCACGTAATCGGCCAGCAGTTCGCCCTCGTCGCGCTCCGGGTCGACCGAGACGAACACCACCTGCGGCAGTTCCTCGCGCCGCATCAGGCGCAGCTGCTCCATGGACTGCGCCAGCATCGCCAGGGTGTCCGGGCAGATGTCCGGGCAGTTGGTGAAGCCAAAAAACAGCAGGCTCCACCGGCCTTCCAGGTCGGCGCGGGTAAACGGCTCGCCGGCCGCGGTTTCCATGCGGAAGTCGGTCAGCGCGCGCGGGGTGGGAAACAGCTGGGCGGCGCGCAGCTCCTGGGTTCGCTCGATCATCAAGCGCGAGGCGACCAGGCCCGCGGCCAGGGCGGCCACCAGGATCACGGCGAACACGAAGATGCGGCCGTGCTGGCCGCCGGGCATGGGATGTCTGATCATTGCGATAGTATAACGATTGCCTTATGACTTGAGCCGTGACGACCTGATGTCCGACAACGATCTGGGCGCGCTGGTTCGCGCCGCCGCCCGCCGCATGGAGGCCGCCGGCCTGCATTTCGGGCACGGTACAGACAACGCGCTCGACGAGGCCTGCTGGCTGGCCGGGCACGTGCTCAAGCTGGCGCCGGATTTCCCCGCCGAGACTTTCGATCAGCCGGTGGCCGAAGAGGACCGGACGCGCTTCGAGCGACTGCTGGCCGAGCGCATCGCCACGCGCAAACCGCTGGCCTACCTGATCGGCGAGGCCTGGTTCGCCGGCCTGAAATTCCGGGTCGACGAGACCGTGCTGGTGCCGCGCTCGCCGCTGGCCGAGCTGATCGTGGAAGGCTTCGAGCCCTGGCTTGCCGAGCAGCAGCTGCGGCGCGCCGTCGATGTCGGCACCGGCTCGGGCTGTATTGCCGTGGCCCTGGCCCATTACCACCCCGGGCTGAAGGTCGACGCGGTGGATGTTTCGGCGGCCGCGCTGGATGTGGCCGCGGCCAATGTGCGCGCCCACGGTCTGGTCGATCGCGTTCGGCTGCAGCGATCGGACCTGCTCGAAGCGGTGATCGGGCAGCGCTACGACCTGATTCTGGCCAACCCGCCGTACGTGCCCGAGGCTTCGATGGACGGCCTGCCGCGGGAGTACGGCTGGGAACCGAGGCTGGGCCTGGCGGCCGGCCCGGACGGGCTGGATCTGGTCCGGCGCCTGATCGTCCAGGCCGCCGAGTGCCTGGAGGCGCACGGGGTATTGATCTGCGAGGTGGGTGAGGCGGCCGCCGCGCTGGATGCCTGGCTTGCCGACGTGCCGCTGACCTGGCTGGAGTTCGCCCACGGCGGCGACGGGGTCTTCCTGCTCGAGCGCGAGGCCTGTCGCCAGGCGGCGGCGCGCCCCTGAGGCCGTCAACGATCGGCTGCATGCACCCCGGCCCGAGCCTCTACAATACAGGGCTATCCCAATCGATTCCGGGCAAGCATAGAAGATGAAGATACTGGTCACGATCAAGCGCGTGGTCGACTACAACGTCCGCGTGCGCGTCAAGCCCGACGGCTCCGGGGTGGAGACCGACGGGGTCAAGATGTCGATCAATCCGTTCGACGAGATCGCGCTGGAGGAAGCGCTGCGGATCAAGGAGCGCGGCGAGGCCGAAGAAGTGATCGTCGTTTCCATCGGCGGCAGCGAGGTCCAGCAGCAGCTGCGCACCGGCCTGGCCATGGGCGCCGACCGCGCCATCCAGGTCGAGACCGATCAGCCGGTCCAGCCGCTGAGCGCGGCCCGGACGCTGCTCAAGCTGGTCGAAAAGGAGCAGCCCGGCATCGTCTTTCTCGGCAAGCAGGCGATCGATGACGACAGCAACCAGACCGGCCAGATGCTGGCCGCGCTCTGGGGCCGGCCCCAGGCCACCTTCGCCTCCAGGGTCGAGCTGGCCGACGGCAAGGCCACGGTCACGCGCGAGGTCGATGCCGGCCTCGAGGTCATCGAAGTCGACCTGCCGGCGGTCATGACCTCGGATTTGCGTCTCAACGAGCCGCGCTTCGTCAAGCTGCCCGACATCATGAAGGCCAAGCGCAAGCCGCTCGAGACGATTGCTCTGGCGGACCTGGGCATCGAGTCTGCCGCCGACCTCGTGGCGAAGGCGTATGAACCGCCGCCCAGGCGCGGCGGCGGCAAGATGGTCGGCAGCGTGGCCGAACTGGTCGGCGAACTCAAGAACAAGGGACTGTTGTAATGGCGAGCGTACTGATCATTGGAGAACACGACGGCCAGACTCTCAATCCGGCCACCGCCAAGACGGTGCAGGGTGCGACGGGACTGGGAATCGACGATGTCGATATCGTGCTGTTCGGGACCGGCCTGGACGATGTGGCGAGCCAGGCGGCG
>JAWLFD010000189.1:0-4758 GCA_041685745.1 Wenzhouxiangella sp. | reverse complement strand
CCGAGCTGGACGCACTGGACCAGGCCCTGGACTGGGCGCAACCTGGTGATCTGCTGGTCATGCTCGTTCTGGCCGACGCCCAGGCGGTGCGCGAGCGTCTGGCCGAGTTGGTCGCTGCCGTCGTCAGTTCGCCGCCTCCCTGAGGGCGCGGGCGTAGGCATCCGGGCTGTAGCCGGGAATGCGCTGCTCACCGACCAGTACGTGCGGCACGCCGCGACCGCCGGCGTCGCGCCACAGCCGGTTGGCATCGGTCGAGCTTTCGATGTCGATTTCCAGATAGTCGACGCGCTCCTCGTCGAACCAGGCCCGCGCCCGGTCGCAGTAGCCGCACCAGGGCGCCGAGAAAAACACCAGCTCGTGCTCGGGGCTGATGTCGCTCGCGATGACCGCCTGCTGACCGCTGCGCCACAGCACGACGGCACTCAGGGCCAGCAGGCCAACCATCAACAGCCCGATACCGGAGCGCATCAGGGCAGCTCGATCGACTGACTCGATCCCATGCCGGGCCCCAGGATGATGGCGTTTTCCAGCACTCGCATCGCGCCCAGCTGGGCACCGCGAAACGCCGGGGCGTGGGCGAACAGGATGACCTGGCCGGCGCCAACGCCCTCGCGCGTGACCCAGGCGGCCGAGGCGATGCGCTCGCGCGCTTCCGGCCACAGCAAGCCGCCGGCGCGCACGCGCAGCTCCTGCCCGGCCGGCACCGGTGCCCAGCCCAGCAGCCCGGCTCTGCTTTCTTCGGCCGGGCTGTAGACCCCGACCCGCAGCGGGGTTTCCACCGGCGCATGCGCCATCAGCACCGGCGAGTTGGAAAACAGCGCGGTCAGGTAGTCATGACCGCCGGCGTTGAGCCAGTGAGAGGTGTCGGCCCGGTTCGCGACCAGCGCGCCGGAGGGCATGAACTGGCGCAGCCACTGCTCGCGACGGGTGCGCTCTTCGGCCGCCGGCAGGGCCGGCGTGTCGGCCCAGGGCATGGGCTGGGTTTGCGCAGCATGGCCCCACACCTGTTCCGGCAGCGGCTGGTGGTCGGCCAGCCACTCGCGGTAAAGGCCGTCCTGATAAGGTTCCAGGTCCTCGCCGATGACCTGCTCCAGGGTTCTTACCCGCACCATGGGCTCGTCGCCGGCGGTCAGCGCGCGGGCGGCGTTGCCCGCGGCAATCAGGGTGCCGCCGGCACGGACCCAGTCGTCCAGGCGCTCGATCAGCGCCGGCGAGGGCGGGCCGCCGCCGCCCCAGGTCCAGCGCTCGGGCAGGTAGATGACGTTGTAGCGGCGCAGGTCCATGACCGCGGCGCGGTCTTCGTCCAGGTGGCTGTGGCGCAGACCGAGACGATGGTCGAGCAGGTACCAGACCGCGCCGAAATCGAGCATGTTGTTGCTGCCGCGCGCCAGCAGGGCCACGCGCGGATGTTCCAGAACCCGCCATTCGCGACCGCCCAGATCGGCCAGATCTCCCGGCGCCCGGCCGTGGCCGACGGCCTGGACTTCCAGCCCCAGGTCGGCGGCGACCGCCGTGACCTCGTCGACCCAGTCGGCGCGATCGCGGTTGTCGTTCCGGGTGACGGCGATCGAGCCGATCGGCAGCTCGATGCCGTCGAGCTCGGAGGCCGATCGTGCCGCGCGCACCGCCAGGCCGCGCTGCAGCAGGCGGCCGGCGAGCGCGTTGGCCCGATCGTCGGCGCCCGAGGCGACCAGGGCCAGCGCGTTATCCGCGTCCGGTGTCGCCGGCGTCGAGCGCTCGACCGCCGGATCCACCCGTTCCAGGTGGGCCTCCAGATGTTCCGGCACCGTCAGCGCCTCGAGCCCGAACATCATGCTGATGTTCCAGCCGGTGGTGTCGTAGATGGTGCTGCGTCCTTCGCGCAGAACGCGCTCGCGCTCGGTGGTCAGGGCGCTGGTCGACATCTGCGGGTCGAACTCGAACATCGCCGCCAGAAGGCGTCCGTCGGGCTGGCGATTGCGCAGCACCAGGCTGCCTTCCGGCAGGGTCTGTCCGCTCAGCTCCCGGCCCAGCTGGTCGGTGGCCCGGGCGACGCGCACCGCCCGGGTCAGGCGGTGGACCTCGAACTGCTGCACGGCCAGCAGGTCGAGCAGGTCGTTCATGCGGCCCCGGTTCTCGCTCGGCAGGATGACGAAGCTGCGGTTGCCGTACGGCCCGCGCGGCGACACCACGCCGGCCCGATCGGTCACGAACTGCTCGAGCATGGACGCCCGTTCGCGCCGGAGGGTCTCGAGGTCGGCCAGGCTGGCCATGACCTGGTGGTGGACCGACTGGCGATAGCTGATCAGGTGGGTGTCGCGCTGGACGCCGTCCTCGGCCAGCCGCGCCTGCTCGTAAAGCACGCCAAGGGCGCCGCGCAAGCTCGCCCAGGCATCGGTGTAGCCGGGGTAGAAGTCCTCGTGCCATTCACCGGTGTAGTACGGATAAGCGAAGCGATCAAAGGCCCCGGCCTTGCCGTCGGCAAAGACCTGGCCCATGGAACGGCGATACGGCGGCAGGTGCGGGTTGTGCGGCTCGCGCGCCGGCGAGAACATGTAGGTGTCCTGCGCGCCCATTTCGTGGGCGTCGACCAGCAGCATCGGACGCCAGCGCAGCACGTGCGGAATGCGGCCGCGGGTTTCGGGCAGGCGGGCATAGATCCAGTCGCGGTTGAGGTCGAACAGGTAGTGGTTGCCGCGGCCGTAAGGCCAGTAGCCGGCGTGGAGCAGCGACTGATCGTCGACGTTGGGGTGCAGGCCGCGATGCTGGTCGAGCGCGTTCATGAAGCGTTCGCGCCCGTCCGGATTCATGTTCGGATCCACGATCACGACCAGCTCGTCGAGCAGCGCTTCGGTCGCACCGGAGCGATCCGCGGCCAGGTGGTACATCACCGCCAGGGCCGAGTCGGAGCCCGAGCTCTCGTTGCCGTGGATGGAATACCCCAGCCAGGCCACGGCCGGCAGGTCCGAGACCAGGCGCTCGCGCTCTTCACTATCCAGACCGCGCGGATCGGCCAGCCGGGCCATGCCGTCCTGGATGGCCTCGGTCCGCTCCAGGTTATCGGGGCTGGAAATGACCAGGTAGAGCAGCGGCCGGCCCTCGAAACTTTGCGCGTATTCGACCAGCTCGACGCGCTCGGAGGCCTCGGCCAGGCGGCGCGCGTAGGCCTCGATCCGGGCCGAGCTGGCCGTGCGCTGGCCGACCGGGAAGCCGAGAAAGTCGCCCGGCTCCGGAACGGCCGGATCATGGTCGGACTGTTCCGGGTACAGCGAGGGCTGGTAGTTCAGTCCGGGCAGCCCGGCCTCGGCGACCGGCTCGTAGGGCGTCTGGGCGGCCACCGCAAGCGGCAGCAGGCTCAACAGCAGGCATCGAATCATCGCGATCTCCGTGAAAATCAGTCCGGTGGCGGGTGAAAAAGGCGGCCCAGTTTACCCGCCGTCACCGGCCTCTGTCTCCTCACGCCATCCGTCCCAGTCGAAACGCGAGCGGCGAGCCAGTTCCTCGGGCTCCAGCAACTGCTCGAAGCGGCGGTTGCCGATCACCCAGGTCGGGTAGCTGGTGATGTCGTTGGACACGCACTCGAAGGCCACGCCGCCGCCGCGCCCCTGGGGCGAGCACTCGACGTACGGCAAACGCTCGGCAGACTGGCCGAAGCGGCGACTCTGCTGCTGACAGCTGGGGCACCAGGAGGCACCGTAGTAGACCGCCCCGGTGCGCTCCAGATGCTCGGCCAGGGCGCGCAGGCGCGGGTCCTCGGGCGCCTGGAACCAGCCGGCATACAAAGCGTGCAGCAACACCAGCATCACCCCCACCATGGCGCCCTGCCCGGCCAGGAACCCGGTCCAGGGCATGCCCGGCGCCGATTCAGGTCGACGCAGCGACAGCACCGCGAAAATGGCGGTGATGATCCCCAGCGAGACCAGACACCAGGAGCAGAACGCCTCCAGCGCCAGCCAGCCGGCCAGGGTCAGGTAGACGCTGAACACGGTGCCGAAAAAGGCCAGCAGCCACAGTTGCTGCCAGCGCTTCAGGCGCGGTCGGCCCAGACCGGCGACCAGGGCGATCAGAGCATAAAGCCCGAACCCCCACAGCGAAACCGGCAGGCCCAGCAACAGCGACCAGTGGCTTTGCTGGACCAGGTCGCAGCTGCTGCCCTCGCCGCAAAACAGCGGCGCGGCGCTCAGCGTACGGGTCAGCGTCAGGTAGGCGGTGACCATCAGGCCGGCGGCGGCCAGGCCGACCACCGTCCAGTCGGGTTGATAGGGCGTCTTCCCGGGAGACCCGGCCGAAGCGCTTGCCGAACGTTTCTTTCGTTTTGACATCGAGAAAATCCTGTTCTATCTTGCTGGAATCGATATTTGTCCGGACATCTTATCCGGCCGGGTGGTTTTTTCGCACTGCATTAAGACTTGATACAGTAGAGTACTTTTCCGCCCGTCCCCGAGCATACCCGGCCATGCCTTCGAAAACTGCACCAAGGACACTGCATCATCCGGATTTCGAGCGGGATTCCTGCGGGTTCGGCCTCGTCGCCCGACTCGACCGGCAGCCCAGCCGCGAGGTCGTGGACGATGCCCTGGCGGCCCTGAACCGCCTGACCCACCGCGGTGCGGTCGCGCCCGACGGCAAGACCGGGGACGGCTGCGGCGTGCTGATCCGCAGGCCCGCAGAATTCCTCGCGCATGCAGCCGAAGCGGCCGGGATCGAGGTCGGCTCGCGGTTTGCCGTCGGCACGCTGTTTCTCGACCCCGACGGCGGAGCCGATGCGCAGCGACAGCG
>JAWLFD010000188.1:0-4763 GCA_041685745.1 Wenzhouxiangella sp. | reverse complement strand
GACGTCGCCTTCCGAGCCCTGCTTGTAATAGCCGTAGAGTTTCAGCATGGTGTCGTTGTCGGGTCGCTCCGGCAACTGCTTGGCATCAGCCTGGGCCTGCTGGAATCGGGTGTCGAGATCGCTCATCCTGAGGGTTCCAAATCGATTGAAGACGAAGAACCACTTTCTAGCATGCACCCCCGTTCCGGTCAATGACCCGGGCGAAAGCCGACCCCAGGGCTCGATTCGACGAACCCTTTCGGTGGCACAAAGCCAGGTCAGGCGGTATCTTAGGCGGCCAGAGAGGTTTTCTTGAAAAAATGATTCCAGGGAGAAGTGTTCATGACCTATTTCGTCACCGGTGGCACGGGGTTCATCGGCCGTAATCTGATCGACCAGCTGCTCAAGCGCAAGGGTGTCGTCCACGTGCTGGTCCGGCGGGGTTCGAAAAAGAAATTCAATCGCCTGGTCGAGGAGCGGTGGAGCGAACACAAGAAACGGGTCGTGGCCGTGGGCGGCGACCTGACCAGGCCGGCGCTGGGATTGAGCGCGGCCGATCGCGCGGCCCTGACCGGCAAGATCCGGCATTTCTTCCATCTGGCAGCCGTCTATGACCTCAAGGCCAGCGCCGAAGACAACCAGGCCGCCAACATCGACGGCACCCGGCACGCCATCCAGTGTGCCGAAACGCTGCAGGCCAGGTGTTTCCATCACACCTCGTCGATCGCCGCGGCCGGTCTGTACCGGGGCACGTTCCGCGAGGACATGTTCGAGGAAGCCAGCGACCTGAACCATCCTTACTTCCGCACCAAGCACGACTCCGAGGGGCTGGTGCGCAAGCACTGCAGCATCCCCTGGCGGGTCTATCGGCCGGGTATCGTGGTCGGTCATTCCGAAACCGGCGAAATCGACAAGATCGACGGCCCGTACTATTTTTTCAAGCTGATCCAGAAGATGCGCCGGATGCTGCCGCCGTGGGTGCCGACGCTGGGCCTGGAAGGGGGAAGGATCAACCTGGTGCCGGTGGACTTCGTCGCCCGGGCCATGGATCACATCGCGCACAAGCCGAAACTCGATGGCCAGTGTTTTCATCTGACCGATCCGAGCCCGAAGCGGATCGGCGAGGTCATGAACCTGTTCGCCGAGGCCGCCCACGCACCGCTGATGTCGATGCGCCTGGACGCGCGCCTGTTCTCGCTGATCCCGGCCCCCGTCAAGCAGGGCCTGGGCATGCTGCCGCCGGTGCGTCGGATCATCAACCAGGTGCTCAAGGACCTGGGAATCCCGAAGGACATGCTGAGTTTCTTCAACTATCCGACTCACTTCGATACCCGCGAAGCCGAGCGCGCGCTCAAGGGCTCGGGGATCAGCGTACCGTCACTGGATGACTACGCCTGGGTGCTTTGGGATTACTGGGAGCGTCACCTGGACCCCGAATTGTTCATCGATCGCTCGCTGTCGGGCAAGGTGCGCGACAAGGTGGTGCTGATCACCGGGGCATCATCCGGCATCGGCAAGGCAACGGCACTGATGATGGGCGAGGCGGGCGCGAAGACCATCATCGTTGCGCGCGGCGAGGAGCAACTGCTCGAAACCAAGGCCGAGATCGAGGCTGCCGGCGGCCTGGCGCATGCCTACACCTGCGACCTGGCCGACCTTGCCGACGCCGAGCGCCTGATCGGACAGGTGCTGGCCGATCACGGGCAGGTCGATATCCTGGTCAACAACGCCGGGCGTTCCATTCGACGGTCGATTTCGCTGTCCTACGACCGCTTCCACGACTACGAGCGCTGCATGCAGCTCAACTATTTCGGCTCGCTGAAGCTGATCATGGGCTTTTTGCCGGCCATGGAAAAGCGCCGCAGCGGGCAGATCATCAATATTTCCTCGATCGGGGTACTGTCCAACGCGCCGCGGTTTTCGGCCTATGTCGCCTCCAAGGCCGCGCTCGACGCGTTTTCCCGCTGTGCCGCCTCGGAGTTCAACGATACCGGGGTGTCGTTTACCACCATCAACATGCCGCTGGTGCGGACCCCGATGATCGCGCCGACCAAGATGTACGAATCGGTCCCGACGATCACGCCGGAAGACGCGGCCGACATGGTCAAGCAGGCGGTGATCTATCGGCCGCAGCGGATCGCCACGCGACTGGGAATCTTCTCCCAGGTGCTGCACTCGATTGCGCCGAAGAGCTCGGAAATCATCATGAACTCCGCGTTCCGGATGTTCCCGGATTCATCGGCCGCCAAGGGCGACAAGGGTGACCGGGACGATCAGCCGACCCAGGAACAGGTCGCCTTCGCCTCGCTGATGCGCGGGATTCACTGGTAGTCGTTGGCCGCCGCGGTCGGCTTCGACTCGCCGTTCCGCCGCCGTCCGCCGGACGGCGGCTTTCAGTCCCGCAGCAGGCGATCGAGCTGGTCGAGGCTGCGCGCGAGGCTGTTGCCCATCGGCGCGAGGTAGCGTTTCTCCTCGGCCATGGCCTCGACGAAGGTCCGGTCCTTTTGCAGGATGCCTCGATTCAGGCCCAGCTCGTACGGCTCGAGAAACTGCTCCATCTCGCTTGCGCGGGCCAGCAGTTCGGCGCGCGTGGTCCGGTAGGCGTGATCGACCAGCTCGTTGCGCGATGAGTAGCTGAACACGTTGGTGAAGAACATCCGCTCGTCGTTGCGGTTGGGCTCGACCAGGAGGATGGAAGAGGCCGGGAACTCGGTCTCGTATTTCGCCATGCCGACCTGCATGCGCGACTGGATCAGCGAGCGGAAGGTCTGCGAGAGCACGACCGGCAGTCCTCCCTTGATCATGCGGCTGGAGCTGCGCCCGTCCGGCGGTACATCAGGGTCGAGTTCGGCGTCGTAGGGCACCAGCGGGTTGATGCCGATCAACAGATCGGCCCCTTCCTTGAGGGCGACCGAAGCGTGCAGGGTTCGCCTGAGGGCGCCGTCGACGAAGTAGTGACCGTCGATTTCGACCGGTGGATACAGCCCGGGCAGGGCGGCCGAAGCCTGGACCGCGGTCGATATGGGGACATGGTCTCGGCCCGCTTCGCCGAAGCGCACCGCCTGGCCGGTTTCCAGGTCCACCGCCACGATCCGCAGGCGTGCGCTCAACTCGCGGAAATCGTTGCTGCGGCCCGGGCGCGACAGAATGCCGGCGACGAAGTCGTCAATGCTGTGGTTGTCGAAAATGCCGGTCGGAATCAGGCGACTGAGGCTTTCGATGCTTTCCAGGTGGGCGATGCGCTCCGGATGGCGAATGGACTCCACGAGGATGTCGAGCACGACCCCGGGCACGCTCATCGCGCGGTCGAAATACTCGCGTACCGCCGGGCGCAGGAACAGGTCGGGCTGGAACCGGAACTCGGCGTCCGGCGAACTCATGAAAATCCGGCTCATCTGGCTGGTCGTGATGCGGTTGGCCAGGCTTGCGGTCAAAAAGGACCCGGAACTGACGCCGACGTAGACGTCCAGATCGTGCATCCGGATTCCGTCGATGGCTTCTTCCAGCGCCTGCAAGGCGCCGAGCTCGTAGATGGCGCCCAGCGGCCCGCCGCCGGCAATGGCCAGGCCAATGGTCGGGGGTCGCGAGCGCTGCCGTTCCTGGCTGGCTGGAGTGAGCTTGAGCATCGGGGGTGCCTCCTGTTGCTCGATTATAATGCACGGCCTGATCATCTTTTCAGCAAGGGCAGCATAACCATGACGATCCAGACCGGCGACCAGGCCCCCGACTTCGATCTGCCGGACCAGGCGGGCGCGTTGTTCCGACTGTCGGATCACCGGGGCAAGCGGCTGCTGCTGGTGTTCTACCCGGGCGACGACACGCCGGTCTGCACCGCCCAGCTGTGCGATTATCGTGATGGGCTGGAGGCCTTTGCCGATCTGGAGGTGGACGTCATCGGGATCAGCCCGGACGATCCGGCTTCGCACCGCGCGTTTCGACAAAAGCACGATCTGCCGTTCACTCTACTCAGCGACAAAAATCTAGAAGTAGCGCAAAGATATGGCTGCAAGGCATTGATTGGAATGAAAAGAGGCGTGTTCCTGCTCGATGAGAATCAGCGCGTTCGTTACCGTCACGTGGAAAGCGTGGCCGTGTTCCGCCGCCGGCGCGAGGAGTTGATCGACGCCATTCGGCGGCTTTGATGAGAGAGTCGGCGTCCTACCGGCATCTGCACGCGCAGATCGTCGTCAATCAGGAGCTTGGCCAGCAGATCCACGATCTGGACGTGCCGCGTGCCCGGTCGCTTGCCCGCCTGCAGCACTGGCAGCGCCTGCGCCTGGATGCGACGTACCAGGATCTGCGCGACGATCCGCGTTACTTGCCGGCGTGCGAGTTTTTCCTCCACGAGCTCTACGGCGGTCGAGACTTCGTCGAGCGCGACCGACAGCTGCTGCGCGCGGCCCCGGTGATGCGCCGGTTCCTGCCCGATCACCTTCTGGCGGCGGTCGGCGATGCCATGCAGCTGCAGGCCGTCAGCCTGCAGTTCGACCTGGCCCTGGCCGAGCTGCTGCTGGACGTCGACCCGATCACCCAGCCAGACTATGCCCGGGCCTACCGGGCCCACGGCGACTGGTCGGGCCGCGAACGCCAGCTGGTTCTGATCCGGGAGCTCGGCGAGCTGCTCGGCGAGACCGTCCAGCGGCCGCTGGTGCATCGCTTGGTTCGACTCATGCACGGTCCGGCGATGGTCGCCGGTTTCGGAGCGCTGCAGGAATTTCTGCGTGACGGGCTGAACGCCTTCGCCGAAATGGGCCCGGCCGATCATTTCCTCGACACCATCAGCG
>JAWLFD010000187.1:0-4789 GCA_041685745.1 Wenzhouxiangella sp. | reverse complement strand
GATCCGGAAGCCTGCGGCGAGCCCGCGCTGCGCACCCTCCCGCGGATCGAGCAGGTATTCGTCAACGCGCCCGCGGACATGACGCTCGCCGACTTCGAGCGCCGCCTCTACCTGGCCCGGCGACGCTGCGAGCTGGCCACGCCCGAAGACGAGCGCTTTTACGTCGCCAGCCTGTCCAGCCAGACGTTGTCGTACAAGGGCATGGTCATGCCGGAGTACCTGTCGGCGTTCTACCCGGATCTGCGCCATCCGCTGATGAAGGCCTCGGCGGTGGTGTTCCACCAGCGCTTTTCGACCAACACCCTGCCGCGCTGGGAACTGGCCCAGCCGTTCCGCCTGCTGGCCCACAACGGCGAGATCAACACCATCCGCGGCAATCGCAACTGGACCCGCGCCCGCCGGGCCCTGCTGGCCTCGCCGCTGCTGCCGGAGCTGGCCGAGCTTGATCCGCCGGTCGCGATGCACGGCTCGGACTCCAGCTCGCTGGACAACATGCTCGAGCTGCTCATGATCGGCGGCATGCCGCTGCCCCAGGCCGTGCGCATCCTGGTACCGCCGGCCTGGCAGACGGCCGACAATCTCGACGCCGACCTGCGCGCCTTCTACGAGGTCTTCAGCTTCCACCAGGAGGCCTGGGACGGCCCGGCCGGCCTGGTCATGTGCGACGGCCGATTTGCCGTCTGCGCCCTGGACCGCAACGGCCTTCGCCCGGCGCGCTGGACCCTGACCGACGACCACAAGCTCATCGTCGCCTCCGAGACCGGCGTGGTCGACATCGAACCCGAACGCGTGCTCCGGCGCGGCCGCCTGGGGCCCGGCCAGATCCTGGTCGCCGACCTCGAGGAAGGCAAGCTGCTCGAAAGCGCCGACGTCGATGATCAGCTCAAGGCCGAGCAGCCCTGGCAGGACTGGCTCAAATCCGGCATCCAGTACCTGGACTCCGAGCTCATCGACGTCCACATGGCCGCCGAGCCGTTCGACGACGAGACCCTGGCGACCTACCAGAAGATGTTCAATCTGTCGCGCGAGGAGCGCCGCGAGGTCATCCAGGTGCTGGCCCGGACCGAAGCCGAGGCGGTCGGCTCGATGGGCGACGACACCCCGATGCCGGTGCTCTCCACGCGCGTGCGGCCCCTGTACGACTGCTTCCGCCAGCAGTTCGCCCAGGTCACCAATCCGCCGATCGATTCGTTGCGCGAGCGCATCGTCATGTCGCTGGAAACCGCCATCGGGCGCAAGGGCAACGTGTTCACGCCCGGCCCGGCCCTGGCCGAGCGGGTGGTGCTGAACTCGCCGGTGTTGAGCCAGCGCAAGCTCAGGCAGCTGATCAACGCGCCGCAGCTGGGTCTGCCGTCGGCGTTCATCGACCTCAACGTGCCCGCCGACCAGCCCCTCGACCAGGCCCTGAAGGCGATGTGCGAGCAGGCCGAACGCGAGGTCGCCGACGGCAAGCTGATCCTGCTGATCTCGGATCGCTATCTCACCGAAGACCATCTGCCGGTCCACGCCCTGCTGGCCACCAGCGCGATTCACCATCACCTGGTCGAAACCGGCCAGCGTCCGCTGTGCAGCCTGATCGTGGAAACCGGCACCGCCCGCGACCCGCATCACTTCGCCGCCCTGATCGGCTTCGGCGCCACGGCGGTCTACCCCTATCTGGTCTACCAGACCCTGCTGGCCATGGTCAACACCGGCGAGATCGACGAGACCCGGCACCGCTCGCTGGAGCTGGGCCGCGCCTACCGCCGCGGCATCCGCAAGGGGCTGTTCAAGATCCTGTCGAAAATGGGCATTTCCACCATCGGCGCCTACCGCGGGGCCCAGCTGTTCGAAATCGTCGGGCTCGCCGACGAGGTGGTGGACCTGTGCTTCCCCGGCGCGGTCAGCCGTGTCCAGGGGGCCGACTTCGGCGACCTGCACGCCGACCAGAAAGCCCTGGCCCGATGGGCCTGGGAGCCGCGCGTGCCGATCGAGCACGGCGGCCTGTACCGCTACGTCCACGGCGGCGAATACCACGCCTACAACCCCGACGTGGTCAAGACCCTGCAGGCGGCCGTGCAGCGCGGCAGTTACGCGCTTTACCAGGATTTCGCCCGCCTGGTCAACGAGCGCGAGCCGGCCTTTCTGCGCGATCTGCTAAAGCTGACCTCGCCGCACCCGCCGATCGACATCGACGAAGTCGAGCCTGCCGAGACGCTCTACAAGCGCTTCGACTCGGCCGGCATGAGCCTGGGGGCGCTGTCGCCGGAAGCCCACGAAGCCCTGGCGATTGCCATGAACCGGCTCGGCGGGCGCTCCAATTCCGGCGAGGGCGGCGAGGACCCGGTCCGCTACCGTACCGAGAAGACCTCGAAGATCAAGCAGGTCGCCTCGGGCCGGTTCGGCGTGACCCCGGAATACCTGGTCAACGCCGAGGTCATCCAGATCAAGATCGCCCAGGGCGCCAAGCCCGGCGAGGGCGGCCAGCTGCCCGGCCACAAGGTCAACGAGCTGATCGCCCGCCTGCGCTACGCCTCGCCCGGGGTGGGGCTGATCTCGCCGCCGCCGCACCACGACATCTACTCGATCGAAGACCTCGCCCAGCTGATCTACGACTTGAAGCAGGTCAACCCGAGCGCGCTGATCTCGGTCAAGCTGGTCGCCGAGCCCGGCATCGGCACCATCGCCGCCGGCGTGGTCAAGGCCTACGCCGACCTGATCACGGTCTCGGGCTACGACGGCGGCACCGGCGCTTCGCCGCTGACCTCGGTCAAGTACGCCGGGGCGCCCTGGGAGCTGGGTATCAGCGAGGTCCGCCAGGTGCTGATGGAAAACGACCTGCGCGACCGGGTACGGCTGCAGGCCGACGGCGGCCTCAAGACCGGACTGGACGTGGTCAAGGCGGCCATCCTCGGTGCCGAGAGCTTCGGCTTCGGCACCGCGCCGATGATCGCGCTGGGCTGCAAGTACCTGCGCATCTGTCACCTCAACAACTGCGCCACCGGGGTCGCCACCCAGAACGAGACGCTGCGCAGCAAGCACTTCATCGGGCTGCCGGAAATGGTCGTGCACTACTTCCAGTTCGTCGCCCGCGAGGTACGCGAAATCCTGGCCGGCATGGGCGTTCGGCGCCTGGAAGACCTGGTCGGGCGCACCGAGTACCTGGAGCGCATCGAGGGCCTGACCGTACGCCAGAACAAGCTCGACCTGGCGCCGCTGCTGGCCACCACCGGTCTGGCCCCGGACGCGGACCGGCTGTGCATGGTCGAGCGCAACCCGCCGCATGACCAGGGTGTCCTGGCCCAGCGCATTCACCAAGACACCGCCGAGGCGGTCGACCAAGGCAGCGGCGGGGCCTTCCACTACGCCGTGCGCAACTCCGACCGCTCCATCGGCACCCGCCTGTCCGGCGACATCGCCCGGCGCTGGGGCGATCGCGGCATGGAAGACCGACCGATCGAACTGGCCTTGACCGGCACCGCCGGGCAAAGCTTCGGCGCCTTCAACGCCGGCGGACTGCAGCTGCACCTGACCGGGGAAGCCAACGACTACGTCGGCAAGGGGATGGCCGGCGGTCGGCTGATCCTGCAGCCGCCCGAAGGCATCCGCTACGAGGCCGCGACCACGCCGATCATGGGCAATACCTGCCTGTACGGGGCGACCGGCGGCGAGCTGTTCGCCGCCGGCATGGCCGGGGAGCGTTTCGCCGTGCGCAACTCCGGCGCGGTGGCCGTCATCGAGGGCGCCGGCGATCACTGCTGCGAGTACATGACCGGCGGCGCGGTCGTCGTCCTGGGCCGCACCGGCATCAACTTCGGCGCCGGCATGACCGGCGGCTTTGCCTACGTGCTCGACGGCGAGCGCCAGTTCGTCGATCGCTACAACCACGAGCTGATCGACATTCACCACATCGCGCCCGACGTGATGGAAAACCACGTTCACCATCTTCGCGGACTGATCCAGCGCCATCTGGAGCTGACCGGCAGCCGCAAGGCCGATGAAATCCTCGACAACTTCCGCCGCCTGCTGCCGAAGTTCTGGCTGGTCAAGCCCAAGGCCGCCGATCTCGACACCCTGATCACCGCCCTCAAGGAGGCCGCATGACCAGCCACCTGCATTTTCTCGAGTCCCCGCGCCGCGATCCGGAGGTCCTGTCGATTCCGATCCGCGTGCGCAACTGGGAAGAGATCTACGGCGAGTACGAGGCCGAAGGCGCGGCCGACCAGTCGGCGCGCTGCATCAACTGCGGCAACCCCTACTGCGAATGGGAATGCCCGGTCCACAACTTCATTCCCGACTGGCTGCGCCTGGTCAAGCAGGGCCGCCTGTTCGAGGCCGCCGAGCTTTCCCACCAGACCAACTCGCTGCCCGAGATCTGCGGGCGGATCTGCCCGCAGGACCGCCTGTGCGAGGGCGCCTGTACCTTAAACGATGGACTTGGCGCGGTCACCATCGGCTCGATCGAGAAATACATCACCGACGAGGCGGTGCGCCAGGGCTGGCGCCCGGACATGAGCCACGTCGAGGCCACGGACAAGCGCGTGGCCGTCATCGGGGCCGGGCCGGCCGGTCTGGGCGCGGCCGACATCCTGGTCCGCCACGGCGTCGAGGCCCACGTCTTCGACCGCTACCCGCGCATCGGCGGCCTGCTGACCTACGGCATCCCGCCGTTCAAGCTCGACAAGCAGGTCATCGAGACCCGGCGCGAGCTGATGGAAGGCATGGGCGTGCAGTTTCACCTCGGCGTCGAGATCGGCCGGGAACGCACCCTCGCCCAGCTGCTCGAGGAATACGATGCGGTGTTTGCCGG
>JAWLFD010000186.1:0-4798 GCA_041685745.1 Wenzhouxiangella sp. | reverse complement strand
AAGGACGTTGCCGCCGAGGAAAAGACCCGCATGGTCGGCCGGGTCTTCGACTCCGTGGCCCGGCGCTACGACGTGATGAACGACCTCATGTCGCTGGGCGTGCACCGGGTCTGGAAACGCCGCTTCGTCGCCGGCTGCCGGCTGCGCGAGGGCGAGCGGCTGCTCGACCTGGCCGGCGGCACGGGCGACATCGCCCGGCTGGCGGCCGGGCGCGGAGCCCGGGTCAGCGTCGGCGACATCAATCGCGCCATGCTCAGCGTGGGCCGCGAGCGCATGGACGCCGAGGGCCGCGTGGACGGCCTCGACTGGCTGCAGATCAATGCCGAGCAGCTGCCTTTTGCCGATGCCAGCTTCGACCATGTCACGATCACCTTCGGACTGCGCAACGTCACCTACCGGGAGCAGGCTCTGGCTGAAATGCACCGCGTCCTGCGGCCCGGCGGACGGGTCCACATCATGGAATTCTCCAAGGTCGGCCTGCCGGTACTCGGTCAGATCTATGACGCCTGGTCCTTCCAGGTGCTGCCCCGCATCGGTGCGGCGATCGCCGGCGACAAGGAAAGCTATCAGTACCTGGCCGAGTCCATTCGCCGCTTTCCGGACCAGGAGACCCTGGCCGGCATGCTCGAAACGGCCGGCTTCGAGGAAGTCCGCTGGGACAATCTCACCGGCGGCATCTGCGCCATTCACCGCGGCGTCAAGCTCTAGCTGGAGACCTTTTTGACGTGAGCCGCTACCTGACGCCACTGCCCGGATTCCTCGCCGGGGCGATCGAACGAGCCATGCGCCAGGCGCTGGCTGCCGATCCCGATTCGGCCATCCGTCTGTCGGCGCTGGACGGGCGCTGCATCCAGCTGGCCCTGCAGGGAACCGGTATCGATCTGTTCTTCATCGGCCGTGGCGACCGTCTCCAGGTCGTCGCCGAATCCGATCTCCCGGCCGATACCGTGATCCGGGGCTCCCCCGCCGCGCTGCTGGCCATGGCCGTGCCCGACTGGTTCGACGGCGACAGCGGCGTGCGCATCGAAGGCGACGCGGGTGCCGCGCAGGCGCTGGAAAAACTCATGCGCCGGCTCGATCCGGACTGGGAGAGCCTGCTGACCGAGCAGCTCGGCGATGTCGTGGGTCATCAGCTGTGGCGTGTGCTGCGCGACAGCCTGTCCGGTAGCCGGCGGCTTGCCGGCGTCGCCGGCGACCAGGTCGGCCATTACCTGCGCGAAGAGAGCCGGCTGCTGGTGACCCGCCCCGAAGCCCAGGCCTTCACCCGCGATGTCGATGAGTTGCGCGAGGCCGTGGATCGCCTGGAAGTCAGCCTGCGCCGAAAGGGTCTGGCATGATCCGCCATTCGCTGCGCCTGGTCAGCATCTTCCTGACCCTGACGCGCTATCGCCTCGACGACCTGCTCGAAGATGTTCCGATGTTTCGGCTGACGCGCTATCTGCGGATGCTGACCGGAAGCCGCAAGCCGATCGCCGGTCTGCCCCGAGGCCAGCGCATCCGGCTGGCGCTGCAGGAACTCGGGCCCATCTACGTCAAGTTCGGCCAGATCCTGTCGACCCGGCGCGACCTGCTGCCGCCCGATATCGCCGATGAACTGGCCGGCCTGCAGGATGCGGTTGCACCGTTTCCGTCGGACCAGGCCCGCCAAATCGTCGAGCAGCAGCTCAAAAAACCGGTCACCGAACTGTTCGCACAGTTCGAGACCGAGCCCCTGGCCTCGGCATCGATCGCCCAGGTCCACGGCGCGCGCCTGCTGACCGGTGAGTCGGTCGTCGTCAAAATCGTCCGGCCCGGCATCGAAGCACAGATCGCGCGCGACCTGACCTTGCTCAAAAGCCTGGGGGCGCTGGTTCGCCGCTATCACCCCGAGGGCGACCGGATTCGGCCGGACGACATCGTCGCCGAGTTCGGCCGGGTCATTCACGACGAACTCGACATGCAGTCCGAGGCCGCCAACGCCTCGCTCATCCGGCGCAACTTCGAAGATTCCACCGAGCTCTACATCCCGGCCATCTACTGGCAGCTCACCGCCAGCCGCGTGCTTGTCATGGAACGCGTCAGCGGCGTGCCGGTGCGCGACATTCCGGAGCTCAAACGGCGCGGCGTCGACCTGGAGAAACTGGCCCGTCGCGGCGTCCGCCTGTTCTATACCCAGGTCTTTCGCGACAACCTGTTTCATGCCGACATGCACCCGGGCAATATCCTGGTCGATACCAGCGATCCGGCCGATCCCACGCTGATCGCGCTGGATTTCGGTATCGTCGGCAGCCTCACCCCCAACGATCTGTACTACATCGGCGAAAATTTTCTGGCCATCTTCAACCGCGATTACCGTAGGGTGGCCGAATTGCACGTCGAGGCAAGCTGGGTGCCACCGGACACCCGAATCGACGAGCTCGAAGCCGCCACCCGCACGGTCTGCGAACCCGCCTTTACCCGGCCGCTGGAGGACGTCTCGTTTGCCGAGACCGTAATCAGCCTGTTTCAGGTCGCCCGGCGCTTCAAGCTGACCCTGCAGCCGCAGCTGATCATGCTGCAAAAAACCCTGCTCAACATCGAGGGCATGGGGCGCGATCTCTATCCCAAGCTCAATATCTGGGAGGTGGCCAAACCGGAGCTGGAGGGTATTTTCCGCGAGCGCTACGGGCTGCCGCGAACGGCCGAGAAACTCGCCCGCCAGCTGCCCAGCCTGCTCGCGCGAAGCCCCGAAGTTCCGCACCTGGTCTACGAAGCGCTCAAGCTGGCCAGCGCCGGCAAGCTGCGCACACGCATCGACTCCAGCGATCTGGAGCAGATCGGCCAGGCCGTGGGCCGCCACAACCGGCGCCTGCCCGCATCCATTCTGGCTGCCGGTTTCATCGTCGCCAGCGCGGTCCTGGCCGGTTACGAGGTCCCCCCTCTGATCGCCGCATACTCGGCGCCGGCCCTGGCCAGTCTGGCGCTGGGCCTGGGCATTGCCTGGAGGGCCTTGCGCGGCTGAGGTTACATAAGCGGCCGAAGAAATCCCATCATGCGGCTGATCCATCCGGTGACCCAGCGTCGCGGCAAGGACACCACCTCAGGCGCCAGGCCCACGCCCTCGACCTGCCCTTCGGCGGATAAGGCATCGGCCGATGCGCGATCCTGCTCCACCCGAAACTGCTCGAACCGATAATCAGGCCACAGATCCAGAGTCGGCAATCGCCGCGACAGGCGCGAACCTGCGCGATTGAGCGCAGTCAACGGGCCGCCCCACTCCGGTTGCATGGCCGAAACCCAGCTGTTGTCAGGGGCGCTGATCCGGTCAATGTACGCCAGCAGGGCCGCGGCGAACGCCGAATCTTCAACAAGGATGCCGTTTTCGGTGTTGTACGACTCAGACCGCGGATCGAGATTATGCGATGTGACGATCGATGAGCGACCATCGACCACGACGATCTTGCCGTGCAGGCTCAGCCTGGGCCCCGGCATCTCCCGCGTAGGCTGCCCCGGATCCCCGCGCATCGGCGTTTCGATGCCTGCCGCTCGCTCCTCGGTCAGTTCCGGGTAGCGCGGCACGAACGCCGCCCGATCCACGGGAAAGGGTTGCATCTCGAACAGCCGCGCGCCCACTTCCTCGAGCAAGAAGGCGCGCTGCTTGCGCGAGATCGCGTAGACCGGGAAGGCATCGGTGGAAGCCAGCGAGTTGCTGCTGATGATCAGGTCAATGGACGGATCCAGGGCCGTGAGCAGATCGCCGAAACGCCTTGACACGACCACGTAGGGCGTCTGCAAGACCACCTGTTCCGAAGCCGTGGCGATAAGATCGTGGATGAGAGCCGTGCTGTCGTCGCTCGGCGGCCGGTCCCAGCGCGGCCGGTCTTCCGGCAGATCCGAAAAATAAGTCACCGACCCCACCGCGAAGGAGCGCTCCTCGAGCAGTCGCTGCAGCCATTCACCCGCTGCGAAAACCTCGTCCAGCGCCGCCAGGCGAGGCGAACGGTCCAGCACGGGGAGCGCGCGCCGGTTCTCGACCAGACGGCGATGGACCCGCCGGGTATACCGGGGCGGCAGGACCAGCGCATGTCGCCAGAAGGCCTCGAAACCTTCGACCATCTGAGCGGTTACCGGCCCGGTCACCAGCACCTCGAGGTCCAGAAACACCATGCGCGTATCCAGATCGAAATAGCGCGCCGAGTGATTGCGTCCACCGACCAGGCCATGGCGACCGTCAACGACCATGAGCTTGTTGTGCATGCGCTGGTTGAGCGCGTGGAAGCAGCAAAACACCGCCGCGATGAATTCGGGATCGCTGAGTACCGCCTGCCCCAGCACCGGTCGGTACAGGCGCACCTCCAGGTTCGAATGAGCCGTTTCCAGGGCGGCCAGCAACGCCTCATCGGGCAATGAAAACAGGCTGTCGAACAGCAGCCGGACGCGAACGCCGCGCGTCGCCGCAGCCAGCAACTCCGACAGCAGCAGTCGGCCCGTATCGTCGACCAGAAAGATGTAGTTCTGCATGTCGATCGACTCGGTGGCCGTGCGAATCAGGTGCAGGCGCATCGCCAGTGCATCATCACCGCGGTCGATCAGGATCAGCCGGTGACCCTCCCCGCTCTCGGCCGGCAGCGGGCCCAGCGGCCAGTCGACCGCGGCCCGGGAATGGACCTGGTTTCCCTGCGCTGCGACCAGTTCGTCGACCGCCACCCGCTTGGATGCCGATACGGCGCAGCCGGCCAGCATGACCAGGAACATTCCCGATAAAACCCAGCGCAGCAGCATCGGAATCGACGTGAACGGGTGGCAAAGCATGGTGCTCAGACTAGCCGATTGCAGGACC
>JAWLFD010000014.1:7686-19670 GCA_041685745.1 Wenzhouxiangella sp. | reverse complement strand
CTGGCCTTTTTCACCGTTTTTTCGATGGCCCCGGTGGTCATCCTGGTGGTCGCGGTTGCCGGCGTTTTCCTGGGCGAAATGGCGGCCCGCGGCGAGATCTTCGAGCAACTCAGCGAGGTGCTCGGAGCCGAAGCCGCCGAGGTCGTGCAAACCGCGGTCATCAATTCGCAGATCGACCAGAGTGGTCTGTTGCCCACATTGATGGGGCTGGCGGCCACCGTAATCGGCGCGACCACGGTTTTTGCCCAGATGCAGCAGTCGCTCAACCAGATCTGGGATGTGGCGCCAAAGCCTTCGCGCAGCAGCATCTGGCGGTTTCTCCGCGCCCGGGTGCTGTCGCTCACCATTGTGCTGGCGCTCGGATTCGTGCTGCTGGTGTCGCTCCTGCTCAGCGTCGGTCTGCGCGCGATCATGGAATTTGCCGAACAGTGGCTGCCGGTTCCCGGCTGGATGATGATCGGCCTGGATGTCTCGCTGTCGCTGGCCGTGGTGACCGGCCTGTTTGCCGCCATGTTCAAGATTCTGCCCGACGTCGTCCTGTCCTGGCGCGACGTCCTCGCTGGAGCGTTCGTGACCGCCGTGCTTTTCACCCTCGGACGTTCGCTGATCGCCGTCTACCTGGCCCAGGGCGCGACGGCGTCGGCCTACGGGGCGGCCGGGTCTCTCGTGCTGCTGCTGCTCTGGGTGAATTATTCGTCGCTCATTCTGCTGTTCGGCGCGGCCCTGACCCGGGCCCACTGCGAAGCCCGCGGAATGGCGCTGCGGCCGACCCCTACCGCCGTGCACGTTCGGCGTCAGTTGCTCGAATCGAGCTGATCTCGCCCGCGGTTCCGCGGTCGATGCGATTTCCGTCGAACGGGTCAACATTTCCTGACGTTTTTTGTGGGGAGGTTGGCTTAAGTATTGGAAGGTTTCGAGGCGGTGCGATATGATTGGGGTTCATCTACCGCCGGGAAGCATCCAAATGCCGATCAACAGGGATCGTCGAATCGATGTCGCCATGAGCGAAGAAGCCCTCGCCAGAGCGGAGGAGATGTGCAGCGGCCTCTCGCTGTCGGTGAACATCGAAAAGCGCGGACAGAGTCTGGTCGTGCCGGCCATGCTGGACGATCTGCATTCCATGGGCCAGCAGGCGAAGTCGGTCGAGGTCGTGCTCTCGCCAGACCATCCCTGGCCAACGGTCCTCACGCGTCATCCACTGGCCGAATGGTCGCACGCTCTGCTGGTCTATCGACGGCCCGACGGCGGTTCGCACAAGGTCGTGGGCCGTCTGGAGGCGTCCCGGCCCGGCCAGCGCCAGGAAGACCCGACCGATCTGTACGTGACGACGCTGCATGTCGAGCGCGAAATCGATGATTGAACGCTGAACCGACTTGATCAAGACCACAAGGGGGGGGACCCGATGCACAAAGACGATGATTCACTCAAACCGACGGATCTGCTCAGCGAAGAGACGCTGCGCAAGGCCGACGAGTTGTACAACTCGCTGTCGAGTTCTCTGAGTATCGACAAGCGCGGAGAGGCGGCTTTCTACCGGGGGGCGTTTGTCGATCTGGACTCCCTTGCCCACCGACAGTACGAGGTCACGGTTGCCGATATTGGTGGTCAGCCGTGGCTGACCGTGATCAGCGACGACCAGATTCCGGGAACCGGTAATGGTCTGCTGGTGTTCAATGTCCCGCCGGGAGACCACCGACGCTATATCGGTCGCATGCAGACCGGACGGCGGGGCCGGCGTGAATCTGACCAGGAACACCGATTCTTCGCCATCTTCGACATTCTTCGCGACGCCCGCGGCGGCTGAAGTTCAGCACGCGGTCGGTCGATTGTCTTCCTGCGCCGGCAGGCCCTGGCCCCGTCGAAAGACCAGGATGACCGTCAAAAGAAGCCAGCTGGCGCAGATCAGTTCGATCGCCATGGAGCCGTAGTAGATGCCCGGCACCCCGATCAGGGGCGGCAGCAGCAACATCACCGGAACATATAGCAGTAATTGGCGCGAGACCGAGACGATGGTGGCCTTTCCCGGTTGCTCTATGGCCGGCAGCAGCGCCAGCGTGGTAAAGACCAGCGGCAGCGCCGGGAGCGGCAGGATCAGGATGCGGAACAGGGCCAGATCATGCGCGCTGAACTGCGCGCCCGGCAGCATCAGCCCCAGGGTCTGGCCGGGGAACAGCGCCATCAGCACCCAGATCGGCACGATCAGCAGGGCGCCGGCCTGCACGAAAGTCCAGAAACAGGAGCGTACTCGCTGCCATTGCCCGGCCCCGTAATTGAAGCCGGCGACCGGCTGGAAGGCGCGCATCATGCCGAACAGCGGCGTGAGCATGAAGATCAGGATTCGCCAGGCGGCACCGTAGAAGGCGATATCGGATTCGTCGCCGACCCGGCTGAGTACGTTGAACACCACGATTGCCTGGACCACGCCCATGCTGCTCATGATCATCGCCGGCGTGCCCAGCCGCAGGATTCGCCGGGTCAAGGCGCGCGGCAGTCCGAGATAGTAGGGATCGACCGGATAACTGGCCCGGCCGCGGGCATAGCGACGCCAGACCAGCCAGGCGCCGACCGCGTTGCCGAGATTCGTTGCCCATGCCGCGCCGGCCACGCCCATGTCGAACACCACGATCAGCAGCGGCGTCAGCACCATGTTGACCGCAAGGCCCAGGCCCATGTAGAGCGCGGCCAGCTTCATCCGGCCCTCGCCGCGCAGGAGCATGTTGAGGGTCATGCCGGCCAGCGCGCCGATGCTGCCGATGGCCGAGGCGCGCAGGTAGTCGGCCGCGATCGGCACCAGTGCATCGCGCGCGCCCATCGCGCGCACCAGGGTCTCGGCAAACAGCCCGCCGACCAGCCCGTAGCCCAGGGCCAGTAAAGCGGTGATCGTCAGGGCGGTGCCGGGCAGGCGCCGCAGGGTGTCCTGATCGCCCCGACCGATCGCGATGGACAGGGCGACACCGCCGCCGATGCCGGCCAGCGAGCCCAGGCCCAGCGTGATCTGGGTCAGTGGGTAGGCCATGACCGCGCCGGCCAGCGCCTGCTGCCCGAGCAGCCGGCCGATGTAGACCGCATCGAGCATGGCGTTGAGGCCGAACAGCATGATCGCGGCCACGGCCGGCCAGCTCATCTCCCAGGCCACCCGCCACGGATGGCCGTTGAGTATCAGATCCGCCTGGGGATCGTCCCGCAGAATCGCCATGGCCTTGCCGCCGGCCTGCGTCAGGCGCCGGTGCGCAGGATTCGGACCGGCGGTGTGGCCAGCACCGAACGGTTGCCGGCCCAGCCGCTGCCGACCACGAGAACGGCGGCGACGAAAAAGCCCAGCACGAACAGCAGCGGTGAAGGCCGGTAGGCGAACTCGAACATTTCTCGGGCCAGCAGCCAGCCGGTCAAGGCCGCGCCCAGCGTCGCCAGGAGCGCGGCGATGAGGGCCATCACCCCGTACTCGATCAAAAGGCCGCGCCGGACCATGGCGTTGTCGGCGCCCAGGGTGCGGATCAGGGCCGATTCCTGTCGGCGCTCGTCGCGGGTGGACTCCAGGGCGGCCAGCAGCACCACCAGCCCGGCCAGCAGAGTGAAGGCGAAGACCACCTGGGCGGCCCGGCTGACCTGGTCGATGATCTCGCCGACCCGCTCGATCAGGGCGCCGACGTCGATGATCGACAGGTTGGGGAATTCGCGCGTCACGGCGCGCAGGTCGGCGGTGAGCGGGTCGGCCAGGTAAAAGCTGGCGATGTACTGGTGCGGCAGCGCATCGGCGGCTTCCGGTGTGAGCAGGATGAAGAAGTTGACGTTGAAGGAGTTCCAGTCGACTTCCCGGATGCTGGTCACGGCGGCGCTGAAGCGGCTGGCGCCCGACTCGAAGGTCAGTTCGTCGCCAAGGCCCACGCCGAGATTCTCGGCCCACATCTGCGCCAGCGAGACCTCGCCGCTGGCATCGGGCGCAAAAAACTCCCCGGCCACGATGTCATTGGCCGGCGGCAGCGCGTCGATCCAGGAGACGTTGACCTGTCCGGCCATGCGATGGTCCGGCGGCCGCTCGCCGTTGATGGCGACCAGATTGGCGTTGGCCATCGGGCCCAGCTGGAGATTCTGCGCGCCCTGATCGACCAGCGCCTGTCTGACATTATCGACCTGCTCGGGCTGGATGTTGATGATGAAATGATCGGGCGTGTCCGGCGGCAGGCTGCCGCGCCATTGCTCCATCAATTCGGCCCTGACCACCACCAGCAGCAGCAGAGCCATCAGCCCCAGGCCCAGGGCGGTCACCTGAACGATGCCGCCGCCGCGTCGCCGCTGCAGACCGGCCAGGCCGAAGCGCCAGGACGCGCGCGCGCGACGGGCCAGCACGCCGGAGCCGAGCATGGCCAGCCAGCCGGCCAGGGCCAGGCCGGCCGCCAGGACGGCGCTGCCGCCCAGCACGATTGCGGCCAGCCGGGCATCGCCCAGCTGAACGACCGGTATGGTCAGCGCGCCGGCCACCGGGATCAGCCACAGCAGGCCGGACAGTCCGGGCCGGGTGTCCAGCGAACGGTTGAGGATCCGCATGGTGGGGACGTTGCGCAGGCTCAGCAGCGGCGGCAGGGCGAAACCGGCGGCCAGCAGCAGGGTGAACAGACCGCTGCTCAGTACCGGCCACAGCCGAGCGGCCGGCAGGGCGGTTTCGGGGCCTTCGGCAAGAATCTCGGCGATCAGTCCCTGCGCGGCCCAGCCCAGCGCGCCGCCGACGGCGACCGACACCAGCACCAGGTAGAGCAGGAGCAGGCTCAACGCCTTCATGATCTGGCCGGAACTGGCGCCGAAGGTCTTGAGCAGGGCCACCAGGTCGCGCTGGGCGGCCGAAAAGCGCAGGGCGGAGAGCAGAATGGCGACGGCGGCGAGAATCACCGCGGTCAGCGCGGCGATGCCGAGAAAGCGCCGCGCCTGGGTCAGGGCCAGCCCGGTGCGGTCCTCGGCGTCGGAAACGGTGATCAGCCGCTGGCGCTCTTCGCGTTCCTCGGCAAACCACTGCCGGAATTGGGCCAGGGCGCGCTCCTCGCCGGCCAGCAGCAGCCGGTAGCGGGCCCTGGAGCCTGGCCCCAGCAGCTCGCTGGCGAGCAGATCGTCGATGTGCATCATCAGGCGGGGGGCGAAGCTGAAGCCACCCCCGGCCCGATCGGGTTCGTAGGTCAGGATGCTGGTCAGGGGTACCGTCAGCGAGCCGATTTCGGCGACCTCGCCGACCGTTGCCTCCAGCGCCCGTTGCGCGCGCGGGTCCATCCAGGCACTGCCGCGATTCGGGCCCTGGGCGCGCACCTGATCTTCCTCGCCGGTTGTGGCGGAAATCCGCAGTTCGCCGCGCAGGGGGTAGGCATCGCTGACGGCCTTGACGTCGACCAACTGGCTTTGCTCGCCGACAAACAGGGCGGTGCTGACGCTGACGATTTCGGCGGTCTCCAGGCCCAGCGTGCGCGCCTGCTCGAAGAACCGGGGCGGAATCCGTTCCCGGCCGGCGACCACCAGGTCGGCCGCCAGCGCCTCGCCGGCCTGGCGTTCCAGCGCGCGCCCGACCCGGTCGGTAAAACTGCCCACAGCCACCAGGGCCGCCGTGGCGACGATCAGGCCGGTCGCCAGGATCAGCAGCGCGCCGGACCGTCCCTGGCGCAGCAGCAGTCGTGCCGACAGGGCAAGGGTGTTCACGTGGACTGACCGCCCTCGACCAGCTGCAGCCGCCGATTGGCGGCCGGATTGGTGGCGCGGATCAGCCGACCGTCCTCGATTTCCTCGACCCGCGCGCAGCGTCTGGCCAGGGTCAGGTCATGGGTGACCAGGACCAGCGCGGTGCCGTGATCTCGGTTGATGCCGAACAGCAGATCGGCGATCGCCTGGCCGGTGTGGCGGTCGAGGTTGCCGGTCGGCTCGTCGGCAAACAGGATGTCGGGGTCGCTGGCAAACGCGCGAGCGATGGCGACTCTCTGCTGCTCCCCGCCCGACATCTGGCGCGGATAGTGGTGAACCCGATGCTGCAGGCCGACCTGCTCCAGGGCGGAGAGAGCGCGAGCACGGGCCGGATCCAGCCCGGCGATCTCGAGCGCGAGCATCACGTTTTCCAGCGCGGTCAGGCTGGGCAACAGGTGAAACGACTGGAACACGAAGCCGACTTTCCGCCGACGCAGGCGCGCGCGGGCGTTTTCATCGAGATGGTTGAGTTTCTCGCCGGCCAGCCAGACTTCGCCGCCCGTGGGCGTTTCGAGGCCGGCCAGCAGCCCGAGCAGGGTGGTCTTGCCGGAACCCGAAGCGCCGACGATGGCCAGCGTTTCCCCGGTCTTCAGGTCAAGACTGATATCGTTAAGGATATCGAGGTGCCCGCCAGGGGCCTGGACGGAGAAGCTCACCTTGCGGCAAACCAGGATGGACTGACTTGATGTGCTCATGATGATTCGAAATACCCTGTGTGCCGGCTTGCTGGTGTTGCTGGATGGCATGGCGCCGGCGCTGGCCGAGGAGCCGGAACGCCTCCTGATTATCGGCGATAGTCTGTCAGATGCCTACGAGATGCCGCGTGAATCGGGCTGGGCGTACCTCCTCAGCCAGCGCCTGGGTACCTCGTACGAGGTCATCAATGCCAGCATCTCCGGCGAGACCAGCGCCGGTGGCCTGGCCCGTCTGGAAGTCCTTCTGAAGCGCCATGATCCAGACCGACTGTTGGTTGTTCTCGGCGGCAACGACGGCCTGCGCGCGCTCAATCCGAGCCACTTGCGATCCAATCTGGACGCGATGATCGACCAGGCGCGGGCGTCCGGGGTGGAGGTTGCTCTGATGCAGATTCGTCTGCCGCCCAACCTGGGTCCGGCCTACTTGCGACGCTTCGAAGCCGTCTATCCGACCCTGGCCGAGCGCCATGCCATCCCGCTGCTGCCGTTTTTTCTCGAAAGCCTGTTCGACCGTCCCGGTATGATGATGGATGACGGTATTCACCCCAGCGAGTCGGCCCAGCCGCTGATGCTGGACCAGGTCTGGCCGGCGCTGCAGGACTGGCTGGACATCGAGGCGCCGTCCAGCGCCGGTTTGAATTAGGAAATGCGCCCTTATGAGTGAACGCGAGATCATGGAGTACGACGTGGTCGTGGTCGGTGCCGGCCCGGCAGGGCTGGCGTGCGCGATCCGTCTCAAGCAGCTCAACGCGGATCTGAGCGTCTGTGTGATCGAAAAGTCCTCGGAAATCGGCGCGCACATTCTTTCCGGTGCCGTGATCGAGCCGCAGCCGCTGGATGAACTGATCCCCGGCTGGCGCGATGATCCGCCGCCGATCTGCGTGCCGGCAGGGCGCGACGAGTTCCTGTTGTTTTCGAAGACGGGCAAACGCAAGCTGCCCACCCCACCGCAGCAGGACAATGACGGCAACTACATCGTCTCGCTTGGCGCGACCTGTGCCTGGCTGGCACCGAAGGCCGAAGCGCTCGGCGTGGACCTTTTCCCGGGGTTTGCCGCGGCCGAGTTGGCCTACGACGACGAGGCCGTGTGCGGGGTGATCATCGGTGACATGGGCGTCGACCGCGAGGGCGGCGAGAAAGACGGCTACGTTCAGGGCATCGAGATCCGCGCAGCGGTGACCGTGCTGGGTGAAGGCTGCCGCGGGCATTTGAGCAAGCGCGCCATCAAGAAGTACGGGCTGGATCGCGACAGCGACCCACAGACTTATGCCATCGGCATGAAAGAACTGTGGCAGCTGCCGGCCGGCCGCGTCGAGCCCGGTCTGATCCAGCACAGCGTGGGCTGGCCATTGCCGAAACAGCTCTACGGCGGCAGTTTCGTCTATCACCTCGACAAGGACCGGGTCGCCGTCGGCTTTGTCTGCGCGCTGGATTACGGGGATCCGCGCTTTACGCCTTTCGAGGCCTTCCAGCAGTTCAAGCACCATCCGTCCATGCACGCCCTGCTCGAAGGCGGGGAGATTCTTTCCGCCGGCGCCCGTGCCCTGGTCGAGGGTGGCTACCAGTCGCTGCCGCGCATGGAGATGCCGGGTGCCCTGTTGATCGGCGACGCCGCCGGGCTGTTGAACGTCCCGAAGATCAAGGGCACGCATCAGGCCTTGCGCTCGGGCATGCTGGCCGCTGAGCACCTGGCCGAAAGGCTCGACAGCAAAGGCTTCGATGCCCGTCTGCGGGACTCCGTGGTTGTTGCCGAACTCAAGAAAGTCCGCAATATCCGACCCGGGTTCCAGAAGGGACTGTGGCGCGGCATGACTACCGCCGCGATCGAAACCGTCACCGCCGGCAAGCTGCCGCGCACGCTGGTCAACCACGCCGATCATGCCCAGTACCGTAAGCTGGAGCAGGGCGGGTTCGACTATGACTGGGTCGAGCGCGACCTGCCGCCGCGCGATCGCCTGGCCTCGGTCTACTTCGCCTCGACCGCGCACGACGAAGACCAGCCGGTGCACCTGAAGATCATCGAGCCGGACGTGTGTTTCTCGAGATGCGAGGCGGAATTCGGCAATCCGTGCACGCGCTTCTGCCCGGCCAGTGTCTACGAGAAGGTCGACGATGAAAACGGCAAGCGGATTCAGATCAACGCCGCCAACTGCGTGCACTGCAAGACCTGCGACATCGCCGACCCCTACCAGGTGATCAACTGGGTCACCCCGGAGGGTGGCTCGGGACCCAACTACTCCAACCTGTGAGTCGGCCGCTTCTTCTTTCTTCGGGAACTCGAGCATGAGCAATACTTTCGGCCGCGTCCTTTGCGTGACCACCTTCGGAGAGAGCCACGGGCCGGCGATCGGGTGCGTGATCGACGGGTTCCCGCCCGGTCTCGAGATCACCGCGCAAGAAATTCACGCCGAACTGATGCGCCGGGCGACCGGGCAGAGCCGCTGGACGTCCCAGCGCCGCGAAGCCGAGGACGTGCAGATTCTCTCCGGTACCTTCGAGGGCCGGACCACGGGGACGCCGATCGCCCTGCTGATCCAAAATACCGACGCGCGCTCGAAGGATTACAGCCGGATCGCGGCCCAGTTTCGCCCGGGCCACGCCGACTACACCTATCACCACAAGTACGGTCTGCGCGACTATCGCGGCGGCGGACGCTCTTCGGCTCGTGAAACCGCCATGCGGGTGGCGGCCGCAGCCCTGGCCCGCAAGTACCTCAGACAGCAGCTGGGCGTTGAAATCGTCGGCTGGCTGGCGCAGATCGGCGACGAAGTCTGCGACCGGCAATTCGATGCTGCGGCGATCGACACCAATCCCTTCTTCTGCCCGGATGCCGATCGGGTGCCGGCCCTCGAGGAGTACATGAAACGCCTGTGGAAGTCGGGCGATTCGGTTGGCGCCCTGGTCAAGGCGCGCGCCACCGGCGTCCCCGTGGGACTGGGCGCTCCCGTGTACGCCAAGCTCGACGGCGATCTGGCTGCGGCCATGATGAGCATCAACGCCGTCAAGGGTGTGGAAATCGGGGCGGGGTTCGGATCGGTGGCCCAGAAAGGAAGCGAGCATCGCGACGAGATCACCCCGCAAGGCTTCGAGTCCAATCACGCCGGCGGCGTACTGGGCGGGATTTCCACCGGTCAGGCGGTTGAGCTGGCGGTCGCCTTCAAGCCGACTTCTTCGCTGCGCCTGCCCGGCCGGACCGTCGACGCCAAGGGCGAGCCGGTCGAGATCGTCACCACCGGCCGGCACGACCCCTGCGTCGGGATCCGGGCCATCCCCATCGTCGAGGCCATGCTGGCGCTGACGATCCTGGACCATTACCTTCTGCACCGGGCGCAGTGCGGCGATGTGCCGCCGCAGACGCCCCGCATTCCGACCTGACTGCCGCCCCGGCGACCCGCAGCCGTGACTGATGGCGGCGAGAAGCGGGTTTCCAGCGACACTCGGCGTGCATCTGCGTTAATCTGCGCTCCGTTCGCACTCATTCTTACTGAACCGAGAGTCGAGGTATTTCCATGAAAACCCGCAAAGACGGTTATCGCGTCGCCGTGGTCGGCGCCACCGGTGCCGTTGGTGAAACCATGCTCGAGATTCTGGCCGAGCGCAAATTTCCGGTCAGCGAAGTCGCTGCGCTGGCCAGCAGTCGGTCGGTGGGCCGGGAGGTCAGTTTCGGTCGCCGCTCGCTGGTCGTCGATGATCTGGCCACCTTCGATTTTTCCGGTTGGGATTTCGCCCTGTTCTCGGCCGGCGGTTCCATTTCGGCCGAGCACGCGCCACGCGCGGCCAGGGCCGGGTGCACGGTCATCGACAACACCTCTCACTTTCGCCTGGACCCGGCTGTGCCGCTGGTGGTGCCCGAAGTCAACGGCGCCATCCTGGAAGATTTCCAGGGCGGCGGCATCATCGCCAACCCGAACTGCTCGACGATCCAGATGCTGGTTGCCGTCGCACCCATTTACCGCCGCTACGGCATCCGCCGGATCAATGTCGCCACCTATCAGTCGGTTTCCGGGGCCGGCAAGAGCGCCATGGAGGAACTGGGCCGGCAGAGCGCGGATCGTTTCAACTTCCGCGATCCGGAGCCCAAGGCCTTTGCCGCGCCGATCGCGTTCAACGTGATCGCCGAAATCGACGTGCTGGAAGACAACGGCTACACCAAAGAAGAAATGAAGATGCACAACGAGACCCGCCGAATCTTCGACGACGAGGAAATCGCGGTCAACGCCACCGCCGTGCGGGTGCCCGTTTTCATCGGCCACGGCGAGGCCGTCCACCTGGAAACGCGCGAGCCGTTCGAGCTCGAAGAAGTTCGGCAACTGCTGGCCGCCGCCCCCGGAGTGTGCCTGGCCGAGGCGGCCGAACGGGTCACGCCGCTGACGCACGCGGCGGGCAAGAACGATGTGTTTGTCGGCCGCGTGCGACGCGATCTGTCCCATGCCCAGGGCCTGGACCTGTGGGTGGTGGCCGACAACGTTCGCAAGGGGGCAGCGCTCAACGCGGTCCAGATTGCCGAGCAGCTTGCCGCGCGACCCTGAGACCGGCGGCCTGGACGCCGCTGGGGTGGGCTGTGCCGGCGGCAACGGATTGCTATACTCCGGTTGTCACAGGCTGGTCAGCAGATGAGGGTTTCGGCACCATGAGCAAAGCCACTGCAAGAATTGGCGGTCCGGCCATGCTGGTCGCAATGTGTTTGCTCTGCCAGTCGGCGGTGGCGAGCCTCGGGCTGGGCGAGGCCCGGGTCCAGTCCTACCTGGGACAGAATCTGGATGTGCGGATTGCACTGGTCCAGAGCGGGGATGCCGGCCTGGATTCGCTGGAGGTGGCCGTGGCGTCCTCGGAAGACCATGCGCGCCTCGGTGTCTCATCCGAAGCGCTGGCGCTCGGTCTGAGCGCCACGCTCGACCTCGGCGCCGAGCCACCGGTGATCCGTCTGCGCTCCAGCCGGCCCGTGAGCGACCCGTTTGTCCAGGTGCTGATCAACGCGCGCTGGGCCAGCGGTCGGATGCTGCGCGAATACACCCTGTTTCTCGATCCGCCGGCCGTGCCGGTTGCCCCGCCGGTCCGCACTTCGGAGGATCGGCGGCCGACCCCGTCCGCGCCGGCTTCGCAGCCCGAGCCGGCTGCGCCGTCGACGGCCGATAGCGAGCCGCCTCCGGAGCCTGACGAGCAGGTCACCCCGCAGCCGCCGGCGGTTTCCCCGGCGCAGGCCGAACCCGACGAAGCGGCGCCGTCGGCGCTCATGGTCGAGCGCGGAGACACCCTCTGGTCGATCGCCGCCGACTGGCGGCCCGACGCCGGCCTGACCATGAACCAGGCCATGCTGGCCATCTTCGATCGCAACCCCGAGGCCTTCATCGGCAACAACGTCAACCGCCTGCGTCGCGGTGCCCGCCTGACCCTGCCCGAAGCCGACGAGGCGCGCTCCATTCCGGCCGCCGAGGCGGCGCGCCGATTTCGCGAGCAGGTCGAGGCCTGGGAGGCCGGTCGGACCGCTCCGGTGGTCGAGCCGGCTGAACCGGTCGAGGCCGAATCGAGCCAAGACGTGGCTGAGCCGGAATCGCCGGAGCCCGAGCCGGCCGA
>JAWLFD010000014.1:0-7586 GCA_041685745.1 Wenzhouxiangella sp. | reverse complement strand
CGCAGACGCTGCGGTCGATTCCGACCCGCAGCCGCGCCTGGAACTGGCGCCACCGGATGAGGACCTGGTTGCCGAGGCGGCCGCGATTGATGTTGAACGCCAGCGCCTGAGCGAGCAGCTGGCCGAACTGGAATCGGAGATGGCGCTGGACGGTCTGCAAAGCGCGCAGACCGATGCGCTGGTCGACCAGATCCGCCAGGCGATCGATTCGGCCGATGCCGGCGGATTGATGGTCGCCAGCGAAGATCTGGCGACGCTGGAAGAGCGGTTGCGCGAGGCACGCCAGGCGCGCGAGGCCGAGCAGCGGGCCGCCGCCCAGGCGGCAGAGCCTCCCGAGGAAGCCGCAGCGCCCGCGAGGCCGGAGGCCGCGCCGAAAGGGTTCCTGGAGCGCTGGATGTGGCCGCTGATCGGGGCCGGGATCGGATTGATTCTGCTGGTTGTGCTGATCGCGCTGTGGCGGCGCCGGGCTGCGCGGCATGATGAGGAGCGGGCGCTGGGCGAGCAGCAGGATGCCCGCGCCCAGGCCGACTCCGGGCCTGCATTTTCGGCCGCTTTGCCGGTCGGGACCGAAGCTGCACCAAGCGCTGATGAATCCGATCGGCGCGAGGACGATGCCGGCGCCGATTCGGATGCGGATGCACAGGCGGCGGCACTGATGGGGATTCTCAGTCGCGAGGACGACGAAGACGAGCAAGCCGACACCAGGTCCCCGATCAGTGGAACCGACGAGCGTCGGGACGGTCTTGGCGACGAGGACGATGAAGCCCCCGACCTGGCTCGTTTGTCCGATCGCCTTGATCCCCAGGAGCAGGCCGAGTCGCCGTCCTCGCCATCCGATGGTGCGGCACCGGTGCTCGAGGACGAGGATATCGAGGAGCTGTTTGCCGCCGACGATCCGACCACGGCCTGGACCGATGCGCGAGCCGAAGCCGATTCCGGTCCCCTGACGCTGGACTTCGATCTGCCCGAGGGTGAGCCGGGCCCGGAAGAAGATCCGGCCGGTGAAGATCGGCGGGAAGCGGCCGAACGGCCCGACGATTCCGACCCCGATGAGTTCGACAGCGCGATTGAAGGTGCGCAGCCACCGCCGGAGCCCGAGGAGTCCGACTGGTTCGCCCTGGAAGACACCGACCAGGAACCGGGGCCGGCGGACCACGCGAGTCCCGAAGAGGCCGGCGCCGCGGATGCGGTCGAACCTTCCGAGTCACCGGAGGAGTCCACGACGCTCGGCGATGAAGACGCAGAGGTGAAGCTCGATCTCGCGCGGGCCTATATTTCCATGGAAGACCCGGATTCGGCGCGCACGCTGATCGACGAAATTCTCAGCGACGGTTCGCCGACGCACCAGGAACAGGCGCGGAAATTGCTGGACTCGCTGAAATAAGCGCATGCGCCTGGCTGCCGGGGTTGAATATGACGGCAGCGGGTTTTTCGGCTGGCAGCGCCAGCGCCAGACGCCGACCGTGCAGGCCTGCCTGGAAGAGGCGCTGGCCCGAGTGGCCGATCACCCGCTGCAGGTGCATTGCGCCGGTCGCACGGATGCCGGCGTGCATGCGCGCTGCCAGGTGGCGCATTTCGACACTCGCGCCGAGCGCGCCGAGCGCTCCTGGGTGCTGGGCACCAACCGCCACCTGCCCGACGGTATTTCCGTGCTCTGGACGCGCGCTGTGCCGGATGATTTTCATGCCCGGTTCTCGGCGCGCCGTCGGCGCTACCGCTATCGCATCCTCAACCGCTGGGTGCGACCGGCGATCGATCGGGGTCGGGTGGCGTGGGTCCGTCACCCCTTGTCCGCTTCGGCCATGAACGAGGCGGCTGCCTTCCTCCATGGAGAACATGATTTTTCCAGCTTCCGGGCCGTAGGATGCCAGGCCGGTTCGCCGGTGCGCACCGTCTACTCGGCCTCGGTGGTTCGTCACGGCACGGAATTGTGGTTTGATATCGAGGCCAACGCCTTCGTTTACCATATGGTGCGTAACATCGCCGGCTCACTGATCGCCGTGGGTCGCGGACAGCAGTCGCCGGCCTGGATCGGCGAGCTGCTTCGACTTCGGGATCGCACCGTCGCCGGGATCACCGCGCCGGCGGCGGGATTGTATTTCGTGGCACCGAGCTACCCGGACTTTCCCGAATTGCCAACCCACCAGGAGATCGGATTTTCCGCATGACCCGGATCAAGATCTGCGGCATCACCTCAGTCGACGACGCGGCGGAGGCAGCACGGGCCGGCGCCGACGCGATCGGCCTGGTGTTCGTGGAGGCCAGCCGGCGCAGCGTGAGCATCGGACAGGCCCGGGCAATCTGCCGCGCGCTACCGCCGTTCGTCACCCGGGTGGGCTTGTTCATGGACGCTGCGCCCGAGCGGGTCGAGGCGGTGCTGCGGCAGGTGACGCTGGACTGTTTGCAGTTTCACGGCAGCGAGTCCGCGCAGTACTGCTGCAGTTTCGCCCGCCCGTGGATCAAGGCGCTGGCCATGGGCGGCGCCGAGTCGCCTGACGGGCGGGCCTATGCCGATGCCGACGCCTTGTTGCTGGATTCACACGGCGGCGGCAAGCTGGGCGGGTCGGGAGAGACTTTCGACTGGGATCGGGTGCCGGTCCTCGAGCGTCCCTGGATTCTGGCCGGGGGCCTGAATGCAGACAACGTCGGCGAGGCCTGTCGCCGCCTGCGACCCGATGCGGTGGATGTATCGAGCGGGGTGGAGATTCAGCCCGGAATCAAGGATCATAAAGCGATGAGCGAATTCATCAAGGCGGTCAGAAATGCTTGAAGCAGTGCAGAGACTGGATTCTGAAACGCAGGTACCCGATGACTCGGGACATTTCGGAATCTTCGGCGGAAAATTCGTATCCGAAACCCTCATGCCGGCGCTGGAAGAACTCGACCAGGCCTGGCGCCACTATCTCGGGGATCCGGACTTCCTGGCCGAGCTGGACCGCGATCTGACTCATTTCGTCGGACGCCCCTCGCCGCTGTATTTCGCCGAAAACCTCACCCGGCAAGTCGGCGGCGCCCGCATTCTGCTCAAGCGAGAAGACCTCAACCATACCGGCGCCCACAAGATCAACAACACGGTCGGCCAGGGCCTGCTCGCGCGTGCCATGGGCAAGCACCGGGTGATCGCCGAGACCGGGGCCGGTCAGCACGGCGTTGCTTCGGCCACCGTGGCCGCCCGGCTGGGCATGAAGTGCGTGGTCTACATGGGCGCCGAGGACGTGCGCCGGCAATCGGTCAACGTCTTTCGCATGAAGCTGCTGGGCGCCGAAGTTGTCAGCGTGGAGGCCGGTTCGCGCACGCTCAAGGATGCCCTGAACGAAGCCATGCGCGACTGGGTCACAAACGTCGATGACACTTTCTATATTCTCGGCACGGTAGCCGGGCCTCATCCGTACCCCGCCATGGTGCGCGATTTCAATGCCGTGGTCGGGCGCGAGGCCCGCGCCCAGATGCTGGCCGAGTACGGGCGTCTGCCCGATGCGCTGGTCGCCTGCGTGGGTGGCGGGTCCAACGCCATCGGCCTGTTCCATCCTTTCGTCGGCGATCGTCAGGTCGAGATGTTCGGCGTCGAGGCCGCCGGTCGCGGACTGGCCGGGCTGGATCACGCCGCCAGCCTGTGCGCCGGTCGCGTCGGTGTCCTGCACGGCAGCCGGACCTACCTGCTCGACGACGAGGCCGGGCAGATTCGTGACACTCATTCGGTTTCCGCCGGACTGGACTATCCCGGCGTCGGGCCGGAACATGCCTGGCTCAAGGACACCGGGCGGGCGCAGTATGTCGGTATCGACGACCGCGAGGCGATGAAGGCCTTCCATGCCCTGACCCGCAGTGAGGGCATCATGCCGGCCCTGGAGACCGCCCATGCCGTGGCCTACGGCATGCAGCTGGCGGCCGAGCGCTCGCCAGAGGAACTGGTGCTGATCAACCTGTCCGGTCGCGGCGACAAGGACATCAATACCGTGGCCGAAATCGAAGGCATCGAATTTTGAATCCAGCTGCCCAACGCGGCCGAAATCGCAGCAAAGGAATGGAGTCTTGAATCGAATCGACCAGCGTTTTCGCGCGCTTGCGGCCAGCGGCCGCAGCGCGCTCATTCCCTATGTCACGGCGGGCCATCCCAGCCCGGAAGCCAGCGTGGAGATTCTGCATGCGGCCGTGGAGGCCGGCGCCGACCTGCTGGAACTGGGTATGCCGTTTTCCGACGTGATGGCTGACGGGCCGGTGATCCAGAATGCCTGCGCGCGGGCCCTGGAACAGGGCATGAACCTCGATCGCGTGCTCGAGATGGTGGCCGCTTTCCGTCGCCGCGATGCCGAGACCCCGATCGTCCTGATGGGCTATACCAACCCGATCGAGCGGCGCGGCTGTGGCCGGTTTGCGGCCGAAGCGGCGGCAGCGGGCGTGGATGCACTGCTGATCGTCGATTGCCCGGCCGACGAAGCCGAAGAACTCAAGGCCGAGCTGGCCGAGCAGGGACTTCACCAGATTTTCCTGGTCGCGCCAACGACCACCGCGGGGCGACTGGAGCGGACCGCGAGGCTGGCCGGGGGCTTCGTCTACTATGTCTCGATCAAGGGCGTGACCGGCGCTGCCAGCCTGGATCTGGACAGCCTGGCGCCGGCGGTGGGCCGCATTCGTGAGGCGATGGACCTGCCGGTTGCCGTCGGGTTCGGGATTCGAGAACCCGAGCAGGCGGCTGCCGTGGCACGCTGTGCCAACGGCGTGGTGATCGGCTCGGCGCTGGTGGATCGGCTGGATCGCTGCGTGACTCCGGCCGATGCCGTTCAGGTCACCAGGCAATATCTGGGCGCTGTGCGCGCGGCCATGGATGCTGCCGCCTCCGTCGACGACACCGCGGTCAACGCCTGAGATGAGCTGGTTCCAGAAACTGATGCCCGGGCGCATCCGCACCGAGGGCGGCAGCAGCCGCAAGGTGCCCGACGGTCTGTGGACCAAGTGCAAGGCCTGCGACGGGGTGCTCTACCAGCCCGAGCTTGAGCGTAACCTGCAGGTTTGTCCCAAATGCAATCACCACATGTCGCTGACCGGCCGAGCCCGGCTGCTGGCATTCCTGGACGCAGGCTCCGGTGTTGAACTGGGCGCCAGCCTGGCGCCCGTCGATGCGCTGAAGTTCCGCGATACGCGCAAATATCGCGATCGCCTTGCCGCGACCCAGAAGGCGACCGGGGAGAAGGACGCGCTTGTGGTGATGCAGGGTCGCCTGCACGACATGGACCTGGTCGCCTGCGCGTTCGACTTCCGCTTCATGGGCGGGTCAATGGGTTCGGTGGTCGGCGAGCGCTTCGTATGCGGAGTCAATGCCTGCCTGGCCGAGGGTCTGCCGCTGGTCTGCTTTTCCGCTTCCGGGGGAGCGCGCATGCAGGAAGGGCTGTATTCCCTGCTGCAGATGTCGAAGACCGCCGCGGCTCTTGCGCGCATGGGCGAGGAGAGCCTGCCCTACATTTCCGTGTTGACCCATCCCACCACGGGCGGCGTCTCGGCCAGCCTGGGCATGCTCGGCGATATCAACCTGGCCGAACCCAACGCATTGATCGGTTTTGCCGGACCGCGGGTCATCGAGCAGACCGTGCGCGAAAAACTGCCGGAAGGGTTCCAGCGCAGCGAGTTCCTGCTCGGCAAGGGAGCGATCGATCAGATCGTCGACCGTCGCGATCTCCGCCAGCGAATTTACCGGCTGCTTTCTCTGTTGCTGAACAATCGCCCGGAGCCACCCAGGGAAGGCGAACTGCTGGACCCCGACGAAGATGGCGCCGATATGGCTGCCAACGGGTAGATCGATTGCTTGACTGATCCACTTCAGCTCTGGCTGCAAAGACTGGAACGCCGAACGCCGGAGTCACGCATTCGTCTCGGCCTCGATCGGGTTCAACAGGTGCTTGCTCGTCTGCCGGCTGGCCGTGCGCAATGCCCCGTCGTCACCGTCGGCGGAACCAACGGCAAGGGATCGGTCGTGGCCATGCTCGAGGCGATCTATCGCTCGGCGGGCTACCGCACCCTGGCCTATACCTCGCCCCACCTGCTGTCGTTTGTCGAGCGGATTCGCATCGACGGTCGGCCGGCTGCCGCAGCGACCCTTGTGGAGGCCATGGACGAGGTCGAACGCCGCCGCGGGGCGGTGGAACTGACCTATTTCGAGCATGTCACCCTGGCGGCGCTGGTGGTTGCCGCATGGTCTCGGCCGGAGGTCCTCCTGCTGGAGGTGGGCCTGGGCGGCCGCCTGGACGCGGTCAATGCCGTCGATCCGGACGTTTCGGTGATCACCTCCATCGGTCTGGATCACGTGGAATGGCTGGGCGGCACGCGGCGCTCGATTGCCCGCGAAAAGGCCGGGATTGCCCGCGTGGGACGTCCGCTGATCGTGGGCGAAAGACGGCCGCCGCGCGGCTGGATCGACGAACTTCAGGCCAGCGGTGCCGAAGTGCAGCTTGCCGGCCGCGACTTTCGCTGGCGCCGTGCCGGCCGACAACTCCGGCTGACCGCGGGCGATGAGATTCTGAATTTGCCGCCACCGGCCCTGGCCGGCCGCCAGCAGTGGGGCAACGCCGCGTGTGCGGTGGTCGCCGCGCGAGCCGCGGCCCGGCTGTTGCCGGTCCCGGACAACGCGCTGAGTCGCGGGTTGCGCAAAGTGCGGCTGCCCGGTCGCCTGCAGCGCCTTCCCGGGCGGCCTGAAATCTGGCTGGATGTGGCTCACAACGTCCAGGCGGCCCGCGTTCTGGCCGACGCGCTGGACGTGAAACCGAGGTCGTCGACAGCCATCTTCAACGCGCTGGCGGGCAAGGATGTCGAAGGCATCGGCCGGGCGCTGGCCGGTCGCTTTGATCGCTGGCTGGTGCCTGTGCTTGGAGGCGATCGCAGCCGGGATGCGCGAGAAGTCGCCGGTGCTTTGCGCGATGCGTCTGTCGGGAGCGTGGTCGAGACGGTAGAATCTGTCTCCGCGGCGTTGAAGATCGCGCTGGCCGAAACACCGCCGGAGGGTCGCATCGTCGTCTTCGGTTCGTTCCGGACCGTGGCGGACGCGTGGCCGATGATCCAGCAACCGGAGTGACAGCAGATGGACAAGGTGCTCAAGCAACGACTCGTCGGCGCAGCCATTCTCATTGCTCTGGCCGTGATTTTCGTGCCCATGCTGTTCGAGGATTCGGGTGATCGTGAACGATCGCGCGACGCCGCCATCGACCTGCCGCCGCCACCGGCTGATCGTCCCGAGGTGCGCCGCCTTCCACTGGATCCCGCCCGAACCGCAGAGCCGCGCTCGCAAGCGGCGTCCGAGCGCCGGGCGCCGCGGCAGCCGGAGGGCCCGGCTGGCGGCCAGGTTCCGGACGCGGAGGTTGAATCGGCCGCGGAGATCGAGCCCGCGCCGCGGCCTCAGTCCCCTTCAGAGACCGAGCCTGAGACCGAGGCCGCGGAACCGAATCCCGACCCGCTCGAGCCCGAGCCTGAGCCAGAGCCAGAGCCAGAGCCAGAGCCAGAGCCAGAGCCAGAGCCAGAGCCCGAGGCTCCAGAACCGAGACCCGACCAGCCCGAGCCGGCCGCAGCCGCGTCGCCGGTCGGTGACTGGGAGGTTCAGG
>JAWLFD010000013.1:0-19742 GCA_041685745.1 Wenzhouxiangella sp. | reverse complement strand
CTAGAGCGATTCAGTCCTCGACTCGCTCCAGCACGGCCCGTGCCGCCTGCTCGCCGGCCTGCCGGCCCAGGCGCTGCCGCCATTCGGTGGCCCGTCGACGATACCCCTCGATCCGCTCCGGCCCGGCCAGCCAGGCCTCGGTATCTGCGGCCAGCCGCTCCGGGGTGGCCGACTGCTGCAGGCGTTCGGGGACGAGTGCATGTTCACACAGGATGTTGGGTAGCGAGACGTACTCCGAGCGCACCAGTCTGAGCGCCCTGGCCAGGCGGAAGGTGGTCGGCGCGAGGCGGTAGTACACCACCAGCGGACATTCCAGCAGAAAGGCCTCCAGGGTCACGGTACCGGAGGCCGCGATGGCCACGTCGGCGGCGGCCAGGCCGGTGCGGGTCCGGTCGGCCAGCAGTCGAACGCCGGCCTGGTCCAGTTCGGCAGCGGCCAGTTCGCGGGCCAGGGCTGCGTGCCTCGGGCCTGTCACCAGCATCACCAGGTCGGCATCCGGGTGGGCGTTGCGCAACCGCACGGCGGTGGCGGCAAGCAAGCCGACGTGGCGCTGCAATTCGCCGTCTCGGCTGCCCGGCAGGAGGGCGATGACCGGATCGGCGCTGCCGGTCTGCAGCGCCATCCGGGCCGCGCGCTGGTTCCGGCCTGCGGACAGCTCATCGGCCAGCGGGTGGCCGACGAAGCGCGCGTCGAGTCCGTGCGGCCGATACAGCGCCGGCTCGAACGGAAACAGCGTCAGCAGCAGGTCCAGCGCGCCGGCGATGCGCGGAATGCGTCCTGCACGCCACGCCCACACCGACGGCGAGACGTAGTGAATGGTGGTCAGGCCGCGTTTGTGCAGCTGCCGTGCAAGACCCAGGTTGAAGTCGGGCGCATCGATGGTGATCAGCGCGGTGGCCGGCCAGTCCAGGATGCGCCGGCGCAGATTCCTTCGGAGCCGGATCAGCCGCGGCAGGTGGCGCATGACCTCGGTCAGGCCCATGACGCTGAGCGCATCGGTGTCGAACCAGGTCTCGACACCGGCCGAGCGCATCTGCCGACCCCCGATGCCGGCCAGCTCGACGTCCGCCCGCTGCCTTTTCAGGGCTTGCGCCAGGTCGGCACCGAGCAGGTCGCCGGATGCCTCTCCGGCGACCAGGACGAGGCGCAGCGGTTCTATCCCGGGCACGCCAGGCCTGCCGCTGGACGCATCAGCGCAGCAGGCCGCGCTCGCTGGCGCGCGCGCTGCGAATCATGCGCTCGAGTTCGGGCTGTTCGGCGGTCCGCGCCTCGAGCTCGGACAGTGCCTCGTCGCGGCTTTTGCCGCTGCGGTAGATCAGTCGGTAGGCTTCGCGGATGTTGCGAATCTGATCGGCGGAAAATCCGCGCCGCTTGAGCCCTTCGCTGTTGATCCCCCGCGGGCGGGGTGGTTGACCCGACACCATGACGTAGGCCGGCACATCCTGGCTGACGCCGCCGTACATGCCCAGAAAGGCATGGTCACCGATGCGGCAGAACTGATGGGCGCCGGAATAGCCGGCAAAGATGACGTAATCACCGACGATGACGTGGCCGGCCAGGGTGGCGCCGTTGGCCATGGTGACCTGCGAGCCGACCTGGCAGTCGTGGGCGATGTGGCAGTAGGCCATGATCCAGTTGTTGTCGCCCAGCCGGGTCACGCCGCCACCGTCGCCGGTACCGCGATTGATGGTCACGTACTCGCGGATGGTGTTGCCGGCGCCGATGTCGAGGGCGGAATCCTCGCCGGAGAACTTCTTGTCCTGGGGCTCCTCGCCGATCGAGGCAAACTGGAAGATGCGATTGTCCGGTCCGATGCGGCTGCGGCCGCTGATGACCACGTGCGGCCCGATGCGGCAGCCGGCAGCGATCTCGACCTCCGGCCCGATGAGCGTGTAGGGGCCGATTTCGACGTCCGGGGCAATGCTTGCCTGCGGGTCGATGATGGCCGTCGGATGAATCATGCCGCCGGGTCCGGTTTGGCGGCGCACATCAGTTCGGCGCTGGCCACGGTCTTCTCGCCGATCAGGGCGCGAGCCTCGTAGACGCCCATGTTGCGCATCAGCCGTTTCTGCTCGACCTCGAAGATCAGCTGATCGCCGGGAACCACGACGCGACTGAAGCGCGCCTTGTCGATCTTGACCAGATAGTACAGTTGTCGTTTCGCGGTTTCGGCGCTATGGGCGAGGTAGGCAAGGCACCCGGCGGCCTGGGCCATCGCCTCGAGGATCAGTACGCCGGGCATGACCGGATGGCCCGGAAAGTGACCCTGGAAGAACGGCTCGTTGAAGGTCACGTTCTTCAGGGCCCGAATCCGTGGTTGCGGGCCGGGCTGGAAGTCGAGTACCCGGTCAACGAGCAGGAACGGGTAGCGGTGGGGTAGCAGATCGAGAATGCGCTCGATGTCGATGGTGTTTGAATCACTCATGCCGAGAGGGTCCGTTGTTGTTCGATTGTTCCAGACGTCTGAGGCGGCGTGCCCACTCATCGAGCTGGCCGAGTCGTACCAGCAAGCGTTTCCAGCGTGCGTGCGGCCTGGCCGGAATGCCCGAGCCGTATTCGCCCGGTTGGTCGATGGAGTCGAGCACCGTACTCATGGCGGTAATGATGACCGAGTCGCAGATCTCGAGATGGCCGGCAATGCCGCTGGCACCGGCGATCATGCAGTAGCGCCCGATCCGGGTCGAGCCTGCGATTCCGACGCAGCCGGCGATGGCGCTGTGAGCGCCGATATGCACGTTATGGGCAATCTGGACCTGATTGTCGATGCGCACGTCTTCTTCCAGGACAGTATCCTCGATGGCGCCCCGGTCGATGGTGGTGTTGGCGCCGATCTCGCAGTCGTCGCCGATGCGCACGCCGCCGACCTGCGGCACCTTGCGCCAGACGCCCCGGTCCATGGCCAGGCCGAAACCGTCGGCGCCAATGGTCACGCCCGGATGGACGATCACCCGCCGGCCCAGCCGTGCGCCCCCGCCGACGTAAGCCCGGCCGACCAGTCTCGCGGACTCGCCGATCCGGACGCCATCATCGATCACGCAGCCCGGGCCGATGGTCGCGTGCGCGCCGATGCGCACACCGGCGCCAATGGCGACCTGCGCCCCGATGTGGGCGCTGTCGTCGATATCGACATCCGGTCCGATGACGGCGCTGGGATGGATGCCCGGTGTCGCTGCGGGCCGCGGGCGCAACAACTCGACCAGACGTGCCCAGTCGGCGTAGGGATTGGTGCTGAGCAGTGCGTTGCCGGCGAAGGTTTCGGCCAGTTCGGCTTTCATGACGACGGCTGCAGCCCGGGTCGACGCCAACGCCGGCTTGTAGGCGGGATTGGCCAGGAAGGCGGCATCGTCGGGACCGGCGCCGCCCAGGGTCGCGATATTGCGGATCGACTGGTCGGGATCGCCGCTGAACGGCAGGCCGAGTGCGGCGGCCAGTTCCTCGAGCCGGAAGGTCCGTGTATTGGCTTGCATTGCCTGGCCTAGCGTCCGTTGTCGCGCTCGTCGAAGTCTTCGGCGAGCCAGTCGAGGATGAAGTCCGTGATATCGATGCTGGCGGAAGCGTAGGCCACGGGGCTGGTCAGGACGAGATCGTAGCCGCGGGATTCGGCCACCTGCCGGACGGCCACCTCGATGGTTTCTTCCAGGGCCTTGGTCGCGGTACTGGTGCGAAAGCGCAGCTCCTCGCGCAAATCCTCTCGACGCCGATCGATCGAACGCCTCAGGTTGCGGATATCGCGCTCGAGTTCCAGGCGGCTTTCTGAATCCAGCTCTCGATTTTCGGCGAGCGTCTGCTCCAGGGTCTGCAGCCGGTTCTCGTCGGCCAGCAGCGATTCGTTGCGCGGCCGAAACTCGCCGTCCAGGGATTCGCGCGCAGCGACCACCTGCGGCGCGGTTTCGAACAGGCGCTTCATGTCCACATAGCCGATCCGGACGGCGTCTTCGGATCGCGCCGCAGGCGCCAGCGAAATCACGAGCAGCATGAGCACGGCCTGCGCGAGGGCCGGCCACGGCAGCGTTTGGACGTCCAGCTTGGCATGCCGAGATGCGCGCATGCCGCCAATTTACACCATCAAGCCCTAGAAAACCTGCCCGAAGGTGAACTGCAACGCCTGGGTATCGTCGCCGTCGCGCTGGCGCAGCGGGGTGGCCAGATTGATGATGATCGGTCCGATCGGCGCCTGCCAGGTCAGAGAGATGCCGGTCGAGGCGCGCAGCAGGTCGGTATCGAAGGTGTCGAAGTCCTGGAACACGTTGCCGACGTCGACAAACCAGGCCAGGCGGGTGCCGCTGGCTTCGACGAATGGAATCGGAAAGGCCAGTTCGGTGCCGAAAACGACTTTGAAGTCGCCGCCGACCGAGCGGCAGAACTGGTCCTTGGGACCCAGCGAGTTGTCGTCGAAGCCTCGAATATCCGAAACCCCGCCGCCGAAGAAGTGTTCGTAGAACGGCAGACCCTGGTCGATGGTGACGATTTCGTCGAGTTGACAGGTGCCGGCCAGGCGCACCGGTTCGACCGGCTCGAGGCCCAGATCCCGATCGTAGCTGTCGTAGGCGTCGCCGTAGGAGACGTCGCCGCGCAGGCTGAAGGCCATGCGCCGGCCGATCGGCCAGTACTTGCGCCCGCGGTAGCTGAGCTTGTAGAACTCGCGCGAACTGCCCGGCACGGCGACCTCGGCGGTCAGACGATTGAGCGAGCCGCGGGTCGGATTGAGGAAATGGTTGCGGTTGTCGCGCGAAAAGGTGGTGTCAAAGCGAAAGGTGGTCACCCGCCGTTCGCTGCTCGACAGGAACCCGTCCTGGTCTTCGTCCAGGGAGATGCCGAGCGGTCGGTCGGCCGGCACCCGGACGACGATGTTGCTGTCGGGGTCTGTCGGGTCCTCCGGCACGAAGACCGCCGGCAGGTTGATATCCACCCGCTGGGCCGACGCACCGAAGCGCAGAAAGCTCAGCTCGGTGATCGGGAAGCCGTAGTTGACCCCGGCGGCGGCCTGACTGGTCGAGAACGAGGAGATGTTGGCCCGGCCCTGGTCGAACTCGGTGTAGCGCAGGAAGAAGCCGCGCGATACGCCGTCATCGGTGTAGAAGGGGTTGGTATAGCTCAGGCTGGCCTGGGTCAGGATGCGGCTGCGGCTGATCGAGAAGCCGACCCGCCTGCCCGAGCCGAGGAAGTTGTCCTGCTCGACCGAGATCGAGGCGATCAGCCCCTGGATCTGGGAATAGCCGAGACCGACCTGGAAGCTGCCCGAAGGCTGTTCCTCGACGCTGATGACGATATCGATCTGGTCTTCGGTGCCGTCGACGGGGTTGGTCTCGACGTTGACGTTTTCGAAAAAGCCCAGGCGCTGGATGCGCAGGCGCGAGCGATCGAGTGCGGCCTGCGAGAACCAGCCCCCCTCGAATTGACGCATCTCGCGGCGCAGGACCTCGTCCTTGGTCTGGGTATTGCCTTCGAACTCGATCCGACGAACGTAGACTCGCTTGCCCGGGTCGATGGAAAAGTTGATTTCGACCTGGCGGGTTTCCCGATCGATGCGCGGAATGGGGTTGACGTTGGCGAACGCGTAGCCGATGTTGGCCAGAATCGCCGAGATGTTGTCCACGCTCTGTTCGATATCGCTGCGCGAGAACCGTCCGTCCTCCCGGACCATGATCAACTGGCGCAGGGTGGACTCGGCCAGGATCAGCTCGCCGGTCAGAACAACGTCGCTGACGGTGAACACCTCACCCTCGCGGATGTTGGCGGTGATGAAGATGTCCTGCTTGTCCGGGCTGATCGAAACCTGGGTCGACTCGATGGCGAAATCGATGAAGCCGCGGTCCAGGTAGAAAGATCGCAGCGCTTCGAGATCGCCGGACAGTTTCTCGCTGGTGTACTGGTTGCGGCCGCGCCAGAAAAACAGCCCGCGCGTGGTGTGTGACTCGAAATCCTCTCGCAGTTCGTCCTCGCTGAAACTCTCGTTGCCGACCACGTTGAGATGGCGGATTCGGGCCTGATCGCCTTCTTCGATGATGATGGACAGGCCGACCCGGTTGCGGGCGAGTTCGCTGATGCGGGTGTCGACGTCGACGCCGTAATAGCCGCGACCAAAGTACTGTCGTACGAGTTCCTGACTGACCCGGTCAAGGCTGAGCTGGTCGAAGATTTCGCCCTCGGCGATCCCGATGCCGGCCAGCGCCGGCATGAGGTCGTCGTTCTTGATCTGGCGGTTGCCGGTGATCGACACCGATGCGATGGCCGGCCTCTCTTCGACCGAGATGACCAGGGTGTCGTTCTCGCGGGCCAGCTGGATATCGCTGAAGAAGCCGGTACGGTACAGGTCCCGGATCGTACTGCGCGCGACCGCCGCCGTGAGCTGATCGCCCACCTCCACCGGGATGAAGCTGAAGACGTTCCCCTCGGAGATTCGCTGCAGCCCTTCGACCCGGATGTCGCCGATGCGGAAACTTTCGCCCAGCGCCTGGCTGGAGACGAGCAGCACGATGAGCAGCAAGCAGAGTCGTTTCATGAATCCTTTCCGTTAGGCCCCGTTAATGGCTCCCTACAGGGCGCCGCAGTTTAGGTGATGAGACGTAAGATATCGTTAAATATCGCCAGACTCATCAGGCCGAGCACCATCACCAGCCCCAGGTATTGCCCGGCCACCTGAATGGACTCCGAAACCGGCGATCCCTTGACTGCCTCGACCGTGTAGTACAGCAGGTGCCCTCCGTCGAGCATGGGGATGGGCAACAGGTTGATGATCGCCAGCGACAGGCTGATCAAACCCAGAAAGAACAGGAACCTCGACAGCCCCAACTGGGCCGAGCTGTCGGCCATCTGAGCGATGGTGATCGGCCCGGACAAGTTGCTCAGCGACGCCTTGCCGGTGATCATGCGGCCCAGGATACCCAGGGTGGCCGTGCTCAGGCGCCAGGTTTCGCCGACGGCCTGGCCGAGCGCTTCGACAGGTCCGTGGCGCAGGACCACGAAGGCGCGTTCCATTTCGGCCTGCATCTCCGCGCTGGCCGGCGGTGCAAGGATTCCGATGATCGGGCGGCCCTGATCGATGGTCGGCGTGACGGTGCGCTGAATAATCCGCCCCTCCCGCTCCAGGGTCACTTCGACGGTGCGCGGCTCGCCACTTTCGTCCATGGCCTGGGCGGGCATCAGCGCGGCGATGTCACGCCAGTCGCCGACCGCTTCCTCGCCGATCCGGACCAGGCGATCCCCGGCGGCCAGGCCGGCGGCCTCGGCGGCCGACCCCGGCTGGACCTCGCCGACAAGCGGTGGCAGGGGCGGGCGCCAGGGCTGCATGCCGAGGTGCTCGAGGGTGTTTTCCTCATTGAAATCCGGACCCAGGCGAGCCAGCGGCAGCGGGACCGAACGGGCCTCCCCGGAACGATTCTGGACTTCGACGATGGCTTGCCTGCGGTCGAGCGCAGGCTTCATCAGCCCAAGCACCGCGTGGGTCCAGGAGTCGACCCGGCGGCCGTCGACATGGGTGATCATGTCGCCCTCGTTCAGTCCGGCTTCGGCGGCCAGGCCCGCGGTCGGTCCCAGCACCGGCCGAGTTTCGGGCACCCCGACGACGAACATCAGCCAGAAGGCGGCCACGGCGAAGATCAGGTTGAACACGGGACCGGCGGCGACGATGGCCATGCGCTGGCCGACCGGCTTGCGGTTGAAGGCCTGGTGGCGTTGTTCGGGGGCCACGGCCTGCTCGCGCTCGTCGAGCATCTTCACATAGCCGCCCAGAGGAATCGCGGCAACCTGATAGCAGGTGCCGTCGCGAGCCTTGCGCGAGAACAGCGCCCGACCGAAGCCGACCGAGAAGGTCAGCACCCGCACGCCGAAGCGACGCGCGACCCAGAAATGTCCGAATTCGTGAAAGGTCACCAGCAGCCCGAGGGCGACCAGCAACCAGAAAACGGGACCCAGTATGTCCATACCGATGTGTGGCTCCTTTCAGTTCCGTATTGTATGGGCAATACGGGGCGCAAATGGTTCGCTCACTGCCCCCACCACAACCAGGCAAGGGCGAAGAAAGGCAGCGCGGCGCCCAGGCTGTCGAATCGGTCCAGCAGGCCGCCGTGGCCGGGCAGCAGCGACGAGCTGTCCTTGAGTCCCTGCTGGCGCTTGAACAGGCTGATGAGCAGGTCGCCGCCAATCGACACGGCTGCCAGCACGAACCCGACCGCTGCCGCCAGGCCGGGCGGAAACGGCAGTGCGGGAAAGGCCAGGGCCGCGCCGACCGAAACCAGCGTGGCAGCCAGCAGCCCGCCCAGCGCGCCGGCGCGGGTCTTGCCCGGGCTGATGCGCGGTGCGAGCCGAGCGCCACCGATGGCCTTGCCGCTGAAATAGGCGCCGATGTCGGCCGCCGCGATGATGCTCACCACAAGCAGCACCAGCCACGGTGAATGGCTCTGCAGCAGCGAGACCGCCAGCCAGGCAGCCAGCAGGATCACGCCCAGTGCGGCGAGCTTCAGAAGGCGCAAGTCGCGGCCGAAGTCGGGTTGTCCCAGCCACAGCAGCAACCCCAACCAGACCGTCGCCGCCAGGCCCAGTGGCACGATCAGCTGGTCCGGATCCAGAACAAGGCGCAGTCCGAGCGCGACCAGCAACAGCGCGGCGGCGTAGGCCAGCCACTGGACCGGCCCGGGAAGTCCGGCCAGCCGACCGGCTTCCCGGCCGCCGATGCCGAGCAGCAGCAGGGCTGCGGCCAGCGAGAACAGCGCGGGCGGGAAAGCGAACAGCAGGCCCAGGCCCACGACCGCCATGGCCATGGCGGTGAAGAACCGGGTTTTAAGCACTCTGGGCCTGGCTCAATCCGCCGAAGCGACGCTCGCGCCCGGCATAATCCATCAGCGCCTGATCCAGGGCCTCGGCGCCGAAGTCCGGCCACAGGACGTCGGAGAAGTACAGCTCGGTGTAGGCAATCTGCCAGAGCAGGAAGTTCGACAGGCGCTTTTCCCCGCCGGTGCGGATGAAAAGGTCCGGCGGCGGCAGTTGGGCCAGGGTCAGTTCTTCGCCGAGCCGCTCCTCGGTCAGGTCCTCTGCGGCCAGATTGCCGGTGGCGGCGGCGGCGGCGATTCGCCGGGCGGCGGCGACGATATCGGTTCTGCCGCTGTAGTTGACCGCAACGTTGAGCTGCAGGCGCTGGTTGCGGCAGGTCAGTTGCTCAGCCTGGGCCATGCCGTTGCGCAGGCTTGGGTTGAACACCGAGCGCTCACCGATGAACTTGATTTGCACGCCGTGCTGGTTGAGTTCGCGAACGTCCTTGTTGAGAGCCTTGAGAAACAGATCGAGCAGCTTGCGCACTTCGGTCCGCGGGCGCCGCCAGTTTTCACAGGAAAAGGCGAACACGGTCAACACCTCGATATTGCGCCGGATCGCGCCTTCGATGGTGCGTTTGAGTGCGTCGCTGCCGGCCTGATGTCCATGCGAGCGCGACTTGCCGCGGCGCATCGCCCAGCGACCATTGCCATCCATGACGATGGCGACATGGCGAGGAACGTCGACAGCACCGCCCACCTCAGATCTCCATCAGTTCCTTTTCCTTGACCGCGACGAGGTCGTCGACCTCGGCAACGTAGCGATCGGTGAGTTGCTGGATCATGGTTTCGCCGCGTCGGACATCGTCTTCGGTCAGTTCCTTTTCCTTCTGGAACTCCTTGAGTTGATGGTTTGCGTCCCTGCGAATGTTGCGGATCGCGACCTTGGCCTGTTCGCCTTCATGGTGCACGACCTTGACCAGGTCGGCCCGTCGTTCTTCGGTCAGCGCGGGCAGCGGGACCCGGATGTTGACGCCGGCGGTGGCCGGATTGAGCCCGAGGTCGGAGGTCATGATGGCTTTCTCGATCTTGCCGACCATGGACTTGTCGAACGGAACCACGCTCAGCGTGCGCGCGTCTTCGGCGTTGATGTTGGCGGCCTGATTGAGCGGCACTTCCGAACCGTAGTAGTCGACGGTCACGTGTTCGAGCAGGCTGGGATGCGCGCGACCGGTTCGAATCTTGGCCAGTTCGGTCCGGAGCACCGCAACGCTTTTGGACATCCGCGACTCGGCCTCGCTGTTGATCTCTTTGAGCATGATCTACCTCTTGATTGCCTGCGCCTTTCCCGGCCCAGGCCGACATTGTAAATCGACAGCGCCCGTGATCACCGACCGATCTCGTTCAGCCGACCAGCGTTCCCACGTTATCCCCGGTAATCAGGCGCTGCAACTCACCGGGCTGATTGAGGTTGATGATGCGGATCGGCATCGACTGGTCTCGGCACAGCACGATGGCGTTGGTGTCCATGACCTGAAGCTTGCGCTCGATCACCTCGTCGTAGCTGATGTGATCGTAGCGCCGGGCGTGCGGATCGGTCATCGGATCGGCGGTGTAGATGCCGTCGACCTTGGTGGCCTTGATCATCAGGTCGGCGCCGATCTCGATGGCGCGCAGGCTGGCCGCGGTGTCGGTTGTGAAGAAGGGGTTGCCGGTGCCGGCGGCGAAGATTACCGCGCGCTGTTTCTGCAGGTGCCGTATGGCCCGTCGGCGGATGTAATCCTCGCAGACCTCGCGCACGGAAATCGCCGACATCACCCGCGTGGTCACGCCGGCGCGCTCCAGTGCATCCTGCAGCGCCAGGGCGTTCATCACCGTGGCCAGCATGCCCATGTGATCGCCGGTCACCCGGTCGATGCCGGAGGCCGAAAGGCCCTTGCCGCGGAAGATGTTGCCGCCGCCGACGACCACGCCGATTTCGACCCCGGCCGCGATCACCGCGGCCACTTCGGCGGCGATCCGCGAACTGATCTTGGGGTCGATGCCGTAATCCAGTTCCCCCAGCAAGGCTTCGCCGCTGAGCTTGAGCAACACGCGGCGGATCTTGTGCGGGCTGCCGTTCACGCCCTCGTCGTCGCTGTCGGGCATGCCCGCCATGACGGCGATCAGCCGCCCCGGGCCTGCTGCATGACTTCGGTGGCGAAGTCGCTTTCTTCCTTTTCGATGCCTTCGCCGACTTCCAGGCGGACGAATTCCAGCACCTCGATCCCCTTGCCCTTGAGCAATTTCCCGACGGTGACATCCCCGTCCTTGACGAAAGGCTGTCCCGTCAGGGTGATTTCGGCGAGATGCTTGTTCAGTCGTCCGGAGACCATCTTCTCGACGATTTCCGGTGGCTTGCCGCTTTCGGCAGCCTGGGCGACGAGGATGTCTTTCTCCCGTGCCACCGCCTCGGCGGGTACATCAGCCACGTCGCGGTAAGCCGGGTTGAGCGCGGCCACGTGCATGGCGATGTCGCGCGCCAGCTCGAGGTCGCTGCCGGTGGTCGCGACCAGCACGCCGATCCGGCCACCGTGGATGTAGCTGGCGACGACGCCGCTGTCGGTCTTCAGGTGGGCCAGGCGGCGCAGCTGGATGTTTTCGCCCAGCTTGGCGACCAGCTGCTGGCGGGTGTCCTCCACGCTCTGGCCGCCGGCCATGGTCGCGGCGCTGAGCGCCTCGATGCTGTCCACTCCCAGGGCAAGTTCGGCGACTTCCTCGGCAAATGACCGGAAATTGGCGTCCTTGGCGACGAAATCGGTTTCGCAGTTGATTTCGACCAGGACCGAGTGATGCTCGTCGCCAGCCTGAATGACGCTGCCTTCGGCGGCGACCCGGCCCGATTTCTTGTCGGCCTTGGCCAGTCCGGCCTTGCGCAGATGCTCGACGGCGCCTTCCATGTCGCCGCCGGTCTCGACCAGCGCCTTCTTGCACTCCATCATTCCAGCGCCGGTGCGCTCGCGGAGTTCCTTGACCTGTGCTGCGGTAATGCTCATCTTTGGTTTCCTTGACAAATCGAGTGGCTTCAGGCGTCGCCGTCTTTTGCGGCGGCCGCTTTGGTCACCGTTTTCTTCTTGGCGGCTTTTTTCTTGGTCGTCTTCTTGGCGGCAGCCGGGCTCGGTTCGGCGGCTTCTTCTGCAGTTGCTTCGGCTTCCGCTTCGCTTGTGACGGGTGCGGTTTGGGCCGGCTCGACTGGCGCAGCCTCCGGCGCCGCAGCGGTTTCAGCCGCCGCCTCGGTCGGTTCTTCGGCCGGAGCTTCGGCAGGAGCTTCGCTCGGCGTTTCGGGCGCCGGTTCGGCAGCCTTGGCCGCGGTCTTCTTGCGGGCGGTTTTCTTGGCCACGCGCCCGCCGGCTTTGCGCGGCGCCTTGTCGTCGCTGTCGGACTCGACCGGGTTGCCCTCGGCGTCGAGCTCGACGAATTCGTCGGCATCGCCGGCGCTCGTCGGGGCCGAAGCCCGTCCTTCCAGGATGGCGTCTGCAGCCAGCTGGGTGTAGAGGCGAATGGCCCGGATGGCGTCATCGTTGCCGGGGATCACGTAGTCGATGCCCTCCGGCGAGTGGTTGGTGTCGACCACGGCCACGACCGGAATCTTGAGCTTGCGGGCTTCGGCGATGGCGATGGACTCGTGACCCACATCGATCACGAACAGGGCATCAGGCAGGCCGTTCATGTCCTTGATGCCGCCGAGGCTGCGCTCGAGCTTGTCGCGCTCGCGGGTCAGCTGGAGCACTTCCTTTTTGACCAGGCGTTCGAAACTGCCGTCGCTTTCCATCTGCTCGAGTTCCTTGAGCCGGTTGATCGACTGGCGCACGGTGCGGAAGTTGGTCAGCATGCCGCCGAGCCAGCGGTGCGAGACATAGGGGCTGTTGCAGCGCTGTGCTTCCTCGGCGACCGCCTGTCCGGCGGCGCGTTTGGTGCCGACGAACATGATGGTGCCGCGGCGGCTGGCCAGGCGGCTCAGGAAATCGAGCGATTCCTTGAGCAGCGGCAGGGATTCTTCCAGGTTGATGATGTGAATCTTGCCGCGGGCGCCGAAGATGAACGGCTCCATCCGGGGATTCCAGTAGCGGGTCTGGTGACCGAAGTGCACGCCGGCTTCGAGCATCTGGCGCATGGTGACGTTGGGCATTGCAGGTTCCTTTCATTCTGTTGGACGCAGGCGCTGGGAGCGGGGATGGCCGCTGGGTCGGGTGATGCGCACTTTGTCCGGGGTTTGGGCCTCCGCTGACCCCTTGCAAGCGAACCTTGGCGACAGGCCGGGTCCGGAAGTTCCGAATCCGATCTGCCGCGGGCAACCCCGCATGCAGGTGACGGTCAGCGTGTGTTTTTTGTCTGCCCGGCTCATGGAGCCCGACAAATCTCATCAATTGTAGCGCCGTACGGCATCCTGCTGCAACAGCATTCGCGCGTTTTTCGGGGAAAACAGCAGGCTGCGGCGCCCGTGACCGGCCCGGCGTCATACAATGCGGTCATGAACGAATTGATCGGCGGCTACCAGTTCATCGCCCTGAGCGAACTGGATACGATGCGCGAGCGGCTGCTGGGCTGGGCCGGTGAACTCCAGTTGTCCGGTACGGTATTGATTGCACCGGAAGGGATCAATTTTTCGCTCGGTGGCGCGCCGGCCCGGCTGGCGATCTGGCTGGAGCGGCTGGCGCGCGACTACGCGATCGCCGACCCGGTGGTTCATCGTCAGCCGGTCACCCGCGTGCCGTTTCTGCGCCTGAAGGTTCGCACCCGCGCCGAGATCATTGCCTTTGACGAGGCCCTGGACCCCGGCCAGGTGCCTACCGGTGAGGCCCTGGAACCGGAGGCCTGGCATGAATTGCTCGAGCAGTCCGGCGTGCAGCTGGTCGATACCCGCAATGACTACGAGTATCGAATCGGCAGCTTCCGGGGTGCCGACAACCCGCGTATCGATCGGTTCAGCGAATTCACCGACTGGGCGCGGAGGCGCCTGGACCCGGCACGGCCGGTGGCGATGTTCTGCACCGGCGGGGTGCGCTGCGAAAAAGCCAGCGCCAGGCTGCTGGCGGATGGTTTCTCGCGCGTGTATCACCTGCGTGGCGGCATCCTGGCCTATTTGCAGCGTTATGCCGGGCAGCCGTCGCTCTGGGAGGGGGAGTGCTTCGTGTTCGACGATCGGGTCAGCGTGGATCGGGCGTTGCAGCCCAGCGCGCGGCCGGTATGCGCCGGTTGCCGACACCCGCACGATGAGTTGCCGGTCGACGGCATGCCGCCGGTGAGTCGGGTCGGCGATTGCCGGCTCTGCGGTCGTCATTTCGAGCCGGCGCGGCTGGCCGGGGTGCGCGAGCGGGTGCGCCAGATCGCGCTTGCGCGAGCGCGCGGGCAGTCCCACCTGGGTCCGCAAACGGTCGCGGCCGAAGAGCGCGGCGTGTCGGACGCATGAGCGCAAGCGGCGAGGACGTGCTGCCGACCGAGGCACCGGACTGGTTGCCGGCCAGTCTGGTCGGAGCCTGGGATTTCCTGGCCGCCTATCCGCCGGTACTGGCACTGGTCGTGCTCGCGATCGGCCTTCTGGTGGCCATCGTCGGCCGACTGATGGTACTTCGCTGGGGCGGCAAGCTGACCTCGGGTGTCGACAGCGGCCTGGATAGCCGGATGCTGGGGATCGCCGCCAATGTCGCCGCCCTGTTCGTGGCCTACATCTCGGCGGTGCTGGCGATCCAGGTCATCGGCTTGAGCGACCGGACCGAGCAGGTGCTGATCAACATCCTGCTCAGCCTGCTGATCCTCAGGCTGATCAAGTCGGCCATGCGCGCCGGTCACCTGGGCCTGGAAATCCTCTCGCGCATCCGCGACCGCTTCGACATCATCGAGGCGCGCACGCTGCCGCTGTTCGAACTGTTGCTGACCCTTGTGGTCATCGGCGCTGCGGCCTACGCGCTGTTCATGGTCTGGGAGATCGACCCCACCGCCTGGCTGGCCTCGGCCGGCGTGATCGGCATTGCCGTCGGCTTTGCCGCCCGCGACACCCTGGCCAACCTGTTTGCCGGTTTCTTCATCATCGCCGACGCCCCCTACAAACTCGGTGACTACATCGTTCTCGACGGCGGCGAGCGCGGTGAGGTGACCAAGGTCGGGATCCGTTCCACCCGCCTGATGACCCGTGACGATGTCGAGGTCACGGTGCCCAATTCGGAAATGGCCAACTCCAAGATCTACAACGAGTCCGGCGGCCGCTGGGTCAAGTTCCGCATCCGTTTGAAGGTGGGCGTGGCCTATGGCTCGGACGTCGACGAGGTCGTCGAGGTGCTGGAGGCCGTGGCGAAGGATCACCCGTCGGTCTGCGCGGACCCTTCGGCGCGCGTTCGAATGCGCGGCTTCGGCGACTCCAGCCTGGATTTCGAATTGCTGTGCTGGGTCAACCAGCCGTCCCAACGCGGTCTGGTCAGCCACGAACTCTACATGAAGGTCTACAAGGAGCTGGGTCGCGCCGGAATCGAGATTCCCTTTCCGCAGCGCGATGTCTGGATGCGGGGGAAGGCTGAGGATTGACGGGTTACGGGTTACGCGCGCTCAACCCACTGTCAGGACCCCGACTGCATCATCAATCGCGATTTCGCGACTCTCTCCGCCGCGCCGCCGGTATTCGACCACGCCCTTGTCCAGACCGCGGTCGCCGATGACCAGTTGGTGCGGGATGCCGATCAGTTCGGCGTCGGCAAACATCACCCCGGCGCGCAGATTGCGGTCCTCCAGCAAGACCGCGCGCCCGGCGGCGCGCAGCTGGTCGTGGAATTTTTCTGCCAGCTCTCGCACCCGGTGCGACTTGTGGCCGTTGAGCGGCAGGATGATGACATCGAACGGCGCCATGGGCTCGGGCCAGATGATGCCGGCCTCGTCGTGGTTTTGCTCGATGGCGGCCGCGACGATGCGCGAAACGCCGATGCCGTAGCAGCCCATGGCCGGGTGAACGGCGCGTCCGTTTTCGTCCATGACCACGGCATTCATGGCTTCGGAGTACTTGCGCCCGAGTTGGAAAATGTGGCCGACCTCGATGCCGCGCAGCAGGTTGAGCTGGCCCGAGCCGTCGGGCGCCGGGTCGCCGGCGACCACGTTGCGCAGATCGGCGGTTCTGGGCAGGGCCACATCGCGGCCCCAGTTGAGTCCAAAGTAATGCTGGCCGTCGATGTTGGCGCCGGCGGCGAAATCGCTCATCAGCGCGACCTGGCGGTCGATGATGCACGGGATGGGCAGGCGGAACGGCCCGAGGCTGCCGGGCCCCGCGCCGATGGCGGCGCGGATTTCCTCCTCGCTGGCCATGCGCAAGGGGCTGGCCACGTCGGGATGTTTTTCTGCCTTGACGGCATTGAGTTCATGATCGCCGCGGATCAACAGGGCGATCAGCTCCTGGCCCGAAGACCGGCTGGCTTCGACCACCAGGGTCTTGACCGTCTTTTCGATCGGCACGTCGAATTGCTCGACCAGCTCGGCGATCGTCCGGGCGTCGGGTGTGTCGACCAGCTCGAGCTTTTCGCGCGGTTCGTCTGGCTGTCCTTCGGCGACGGCCTCGGCCCGCTCGACGTTGGCGGCGTAGCTGCTCCCGGGCACGTAAGCGATCTGGTCCTCGCCGGAATCGGCCAGGACGTGAAATTCGTGGCTGACCGCGCCGCCGATGGCGCCACTGTCGGCTTCGACGGCCTTGAACTTCAGCCCCAGGCGCTGAAAGATCCGGGTGTAGGTATCGAACATCACCTGGTAGAAGCGTCCCAGGCAGGCCTCGTCGATGTGGAAAGAGTAGCCGTCCTTCATCAGGAACTCGCGCGCGCGCATGACGCCGAAGCGCGGCCGGATTTCGTCGCGGAACTTGGTCTGGATCTGATAAAAGCAGATCGGCAACTGCTTGTAGGAGCGAAGTTCGGCGCGGGCGAATTCGGTGATCACTTCTTCGTGGGTGGGGCCGAACGCGAATTCACGCCCGGCCCGGTCGGCCATCTTCAACAGCAGCGGTCCGAAGTCATCCCAGCGCCCGCTTTCCTGCCAGAGCTCGGCCGGCTGCACCGACGGCATCAGCATTTCCAGGCTGCCTGAAGCGTCCATTTCCTCGCGCACGACCTGCTCGACCTTGCGCAGGACCTTCAGTCCCAGCGGGGTCCAGGTGTAGATCCCGGAGGTCAGTTTGCGGATCATGCCGGTTCGCAACATCAGCTGGTGGCTGACGATTTCGGCGTCGGCGGGCACCTCGCGCTGGGTGGCGACGTGAAATTCGGAAGTCTTCATGGGTCGGGTCGGTTCGATATTTGAATGCTGGCCGGATTCTACCGCGATTCCCTTCCGGGAAGCCGTACGGGCCGGTCAGGGCGACGGGCATCGGTGATAATCTGTGCCGATACCGACTTCTGCTGCGCCCAGCCAATGCCGCAACTGCCGCCAGAGCCGAATGCCGACAATGCCGGTCGACGTCCGGCGCGCGGAGCATTCCTGCTCCCCAACGCCTTCACGACCGCAGCGCTCATGGCCGGTTTCTATGCCATCGTTGCCGCGATCAACGAGCAGACGGTGGCCGCCTGCGTGGCCATTCTGATTGCCGGGCTGCTGGACGGCCTCGACGGGCGCATTGCCCGCCTGACCAACACCCAGTCGGATTTTGGCGTGCAGTACGACAGCATGTCCGACATGGTCTCGTTCGGGGTTGCCCCGGCGGTGCTGGTCTTTACCTGGACCCTGGGGAATCTGGGTCATCCGGATTCGGTCGCGGCCAAGCTGGGTTGGCTCGGGGCGTTTTTTTATGCAGCCTGCGCAGCGCTTCGGCTGGCGCGCTTCAACACCCAGGCGGGCGTGGCCGACAAGGCCTATTTCCAGGGGCTGGCCAGTCCGGCTGCGGCCGGTACCATTCTGGCCACGGTCTGGTTCAGCATCAGCCGCGGCGTTGAATCCGACGTCCTGGCCTGGCCACTGCTGGTGCTGACCATCCTGCTGGGGACGCTCATGGTGTCGCGGGTGCGCTATTTCAGCTTCAAGGGCTGGCCGGCCTCCGACCGGGTCCCCTTCGCCTGGATTTTCCTGCTCCTGGTCGTGATCGTTCTGCTGGCCATCGATCTGCCGGCGGTGCTGTTCACCATCGGCATCGTCTACACCTTGTCCGGGCCGGTGATGACGGCGCGTGGGCGTTACCAGCAGCGTCGGCGACGCCGGCGGGAGAACCGGGATGCCGCTCCCTGATCGAATGAGCCGAGGCCGCCTGGCGGCCATGGGAATCGAGGTCTGGGCTCGGCGCTACCCGGCAGGGCAAGCGGTTGCCGCGGACGAAGCGCCTGCCGAGCCGCGCGTTCGATTGGCCTCGGGCGATGGCGCCTGGTTGCTCGTCCAGCGGCGGCCTTGGGACGGGAGCCGGGCCGCTCTGGTTGCCGATATTACCACCCTGCTTGGTACCGATCGGTGCCGCTTCGGTCAATGGTCGGGCGGCAGCGCGGCCGGACTGGCAGTATCGGAGTTGTCGGCACGCGGGATCGTCCACATCATCGCTTTCGGACCTCTGCCTGGACCCGTTGACGAGCCCCGGCTGATCCAGGCACCCGCCGTGGATGAGCTTGCGGTCAGCGCGGAGGCCCGGCGTCGATTCTGGACCGCGCTGCGGCCGGCACTGACGCCCTGATGGCGGCCGTTCCCGAGTCCAGTCTGACGATTCGTCCCATGGTCCGGGAAGACGTGCCGGCGGTCATGCAGATCGAGCAGTCTTCCTACAGCCATCCCTGGAGCGCGGGTATTTTCCGTGACTGCCTGCGCATCGGCTATCGCTGCCTGGTGCTGACCGACGGCGACCGGCTCTGCGGCTACGCGATCTACTCGGTCGCGCTGGATGAGGCGCATCTGCTGAACCTGTGCATCTGCCGATCCCAGCGCGGCGCCGGGCTGGCCTCTCTTCTGCTCGAACACGTGAGTGCCGAGGTGACCGTGGCCGGGGCGGATCGGCTGTTCCTGGAGGTGCGGCCGTCGAATCGGGCGGCCATTCGTCTTTATCGGCGCAGCGGGTTCAGCCAGGTCGGGCGGCGCCCGGGCTATTACCCGGCCGAGACCGGTCGGGAAGACGCCCTGGTGCTGGTTCGCGACCTGGACGGCCGAATGCGATGAGCCTCCGGCTGCGCGGATCGCGCCGGACTGTACGTTCTGGGTCGGGGCGCCCACTGCGCCGACCAGGCGGGTCCTGCCCGGCCGGGCCCAATGGACCCGGCCGGCAAGGTCGTGCTGAGCGGCTGATCAGAACTCGAAGGTCACCCGGCTGTAGACGAAGCGACCGTTGAAGCCGAACGGCGAGAACGAGGAGTACGGGAAGATCCGGTTGAAGGTCGTGGTACCGACCCCGGCCCGGTCGTTCATTTCCTGACGCGTATCGGGATAGACGTCGAACAGGTTGTTGGCGCCGACTGCGACCGACCAGTTCTCGCTCGGCCGATAGCCGACTTCCAGATCGGTGACCCATTTCGGCGTCATTTTCTGGTCGCGCGCGGGATCGGACTGTGGATCGACCGTACGGCCGAAGCGGGTCGTCGCACCGGTGACGCGCCAGTTCCCGTAGCGCCAGGTGGCGCCGAGGTTGAAGCTCGATTTGGGTGATCCGATCTCGAAGCGCCGGCGTTCAGTGCTGGAGAACAGGTTGTCTTCGGTCACGCCGACTTCGGCCAGTTCATCCGGCGGCGGCAGCACATCGGCCACCTTGTTGTCCGTGTAGTTGAAGCCGGCGTTGAAGTCCAGCGTTCCGCGTTCGTCCAGCACCAGGCTGTAGGTGCTGACGATATCCACGCCCTTGGTTTCGCTGTCGATGCCGTTGAGGAAGAACCGCGCCCGGTTGGCGCCGGTGCCGGCCAGCAGTTCCTCGATCCCGGGACCGGAGAGGTTTTCCGACAGCACGATGCGATCGTCGATGTCGATGCGGAAGAAGTCAGCGGTGATGTTGAGGCGCTGCATCGGCTGCCAGACGAAACCCAGCGAGTA